>JAILNL010000211.1 GCA_024691625.1 Schwartzia sp. (in: firmicutes) | reverse complement strand
GAGAGACCTATAGCTGCGGTGGTCTTTCCTTTACCCGTTCCCGTGTACACCTGCAGCATTTTTTCTCCCCCATTATTACTTAATAATATTCACGATGTTGTCATCAGTAGAAAGCACGCTTGTTGCAACAACCGTCTTTTTATATCCGAACGCCCCCACGCACAGCGGAGTATATCCTTTTGGAACACTCATCTGGTCAAGAACACTCTTCCCGGCCTCCGTCTCAAAAAGCTTAGGCATGGAAGCCAGCCAGCATGAGCCTATACCGTACTTATCAGCTACAAGCATCATACTGCCAAACACCATATTAGCAGCATCCTCCACATACTTAACATCCTTTCGCCCCGAAATAATCAAAAGCAAAGGTGCCTCAATCGGAAGGAATTCTTTAATGTCAGGGATTGGTGCAGCCGCCTCCGTCTGGGCATCATAAAGCTGCTTGATGAGCTTTCGATTCTGCAGGATTGTAAAATGCCACTCCTGATTATTCACTGCATTGGAAAGAGCCTTTCCTTCTTCAAGAATCTCCATGAGATCCTCATCACGGATAGGACGTTCTTCAAACTGCGAAACACTGCGGCGCATTAACACATTTCTCAAAATATTATTCATCCTGCTCACCCCTGTTTTAACGGTTATCTACCTTATCCAGCCCCTGAAGATCATGCCGGCTGAACCTCATTTCCGCCAGCTTTTCATACTTCGTCCCCGGTTTTCCGTAATTTGCATACGGGTCAATGGAGATGCCGCCGCGAGGGAGGAATTTCCCCCATACCTCAATATAGCGCGGCTCCAAAAGCTTTATAAGATCTTTCATGATTATGTTGACAACATCCTCATGAAAATCGCCGTGATTTCTGAAGCTGAACAAATACAGCTTCAAAGATTTGCTTTCGACCATTTTCACATCCGGAACATACGAAATGTAAAGCGTCGCAAAATCCGGCTGTCCCGTTATAGGACAGAGCGTTGTAAACTCAGGGCAGTTAAACTTTACCCAATAATCATTTTCCTGGTGCTTATTTACGAAGGTCTCAAGCATCTCCGGGGCATAATCCTGGGGATATTTTGTCCCGTTGCTTCCCAGCTTCGTCAGCTTTTCATCTGTTTTCACTCTTGACATCGCGGTACTCCAAAGTCTCTTTTGTCAGATACTGCTCCACGAAATCTGCCTCGCTGAACGGACGTCCGAACAGATACCCCTGAATGTAATCCGCTCCGCAGTCCTTCGTGACAATATCATATACATCCTTTTCCTCCACGCCTTCAATGCAGACCTGCATTCCAAGTCCGTGGCAGAGAGTCACCGTATACTGCACAAGCTCACGGTCAAACTCACTCTCTATAATATGTTTTACAAACTCGCGGTCTACCTTTACGATATCGCACGAGAGATTTTTCAAATAAGCAAGGGACGAATACCCTGTTCCGAAATCATCCATTGCGATATGGATTCCTTCCTGCCTGAACTCGTCAAACTGCTGATTCAGGAAGGACCAGTCCGAAACAATCGTACTCTCCGTAAGCTCCAGCGTCAATGCCTCAGGCGGAAGCTCATATTCACGTATAACGTCGCGCACAAAAGAAAAGAAGGTAATATCCTTTATCTGCGCATACGATACGTTAATACTCATGGTGAAATCAGGCACAACCTTACGCCATTTCACACAAGTCTTCAGTGCTTCCCGGACAATCCATTTGCCCAGCGGAAGTATCATTTTAGTCTCTTCGAGAATAGGAACAAACTCCATCGGAGCAACCATGCGCCCTTTAGGATTCTTCCAGCGCAGCAGCGCCTCAGCGCCCTTCAGCCTCCTCGAAACGGCGTCAACCTGGGGCTGATAGAACAGTGAGAAACCTTCGCACCCGTTTTCCACGCTTGTCTTAATGGTATCCCGCATGGTAAGCGAACGCATCCATCGGTTATACTGCTCACGGGTAAAGAAAACATTCTGATTCTTTCCGTCGCGCTTTGCAAGGTCAAGAGCTGCCTCGGCGTGCTTATAAAGTGCCTGATACTCCTTTCCTCCCTGCGGATAAGCGACAGTTCCTCCTGAAACGGTACAGAAATACATCTTTCCGTCGATGAACTGCTGACGGCTCATGCACTTCTGAATAGCCTTGAAATACTTCATTACCTGGCCTTCACCAGTACCCGGCAGCACAACACCGAACACATCGCCATCAAGCTTATACAGGTGTGTTCCTTCAGGAAATATGTTCTGAATCTGTTCTGCCGTTACACGCAGAACCTCATCACCGAAGGAACGGTTATACGTCTCATTGATTATTTTAAAATTATCAAGTCCAAGAAGGAGAATCTCACCGCTCATCCCCGAACGCCGAAATTCATCAAGTGCTTCACGAATAGCCTGCCCGAACTGTTCTTTATTCAAAAGGCCTGTTACCTTGTCCGCTTCATTAAGCTGGTCAAGGCGGGTCAGCGCCCCGGCAAGCACCGGATGCATTCCCCTGTCGTTATCCAAAATTTCTCCGCGGCAGCGCAGCCACACATACTTTCCGTCGCGGTCCTTTGCTCTGTAGTCTATATTTATTTTTGTTTCTTTCTTATGCAAAAGAACTTCTTCTTTTTTCTTTCTGAGGCCCTCTACATCATCCGGGTGTATATGCGGCATCCACGCAGCATCTATATCCGATATGACGTTTCTCCCCATTCCGAAATCCTTTACCCAGTTTTCGGAAAAAATCGTTACCCTCGACTCAACGTCCATTATGTAATAATAAACATCACTTGTACGGGAAAGCACTTCAAAATATGGCTTTAGCCGCTGAAGGGACGCCGGAATATTATAGCGAGGCTTCATTCTCATAAAATACCTCCGCCTTTCTGCCCCCATCATTGAGGTGGAGATTCTACCTCTTTTATCATACGACATAATCGCTAAGATTGCAAAACAATATACACCGTAAAACTAAAACAGACACCGAAAAAATCGATGTCTGTTTTCATTTGCATTAATTAAATTGTCGTGCAGTTTCTCTGCGTTTCTGCAGAACAATGCTTCCGGCGAGAACAGCAAGACCTGCAAGGTCAGTACCAAGCCCCGGTATTATCATCATAAGTCCTGCAGCAAACAGGACTATTCTTTCCGGCAGACGCATGTCGGTTACAAGATGTCCGATAAGCGACGAGCTTACCGCAATCATGCCGATAACTGCCGTTACGAGAGTCTGAATGAGTCCCATCGGTGTAGCGTCAACCATCAGAACAACAGGATTCAGCACGAACACATACGGTATAATGAACGCCGCGATAGCGAGCTTCGATGCATTCACGCCGGTCCTCAGCGGATTGCCTCCGCTGATAGCTGAGCCTGCGTATGCTGCGAGAGCTACCGGCGGTGTAACGTCCGCGATAATACCGAAATAGAACACGAACATGTGCGCTGCAAGAACAGGAATACCCATCTGCACCAAAGCAGGCGCCGCGATAGTCGATGTAATGACATAGTTTGCCGTTGTCGGCACACCCATGCCGAGGAGCAGCGCCGTAATCATCGTAAAGAACATCGTCGGAAGGAGCATTCCTCCCGAAAGCTCCAGAAGAGCCGAAGCCAGCTTCAGACCTACGCCCGTCTTCGTTACAACACCGATAATGATACCCGCGGAAGCGCAGGCAACGAGAACGCCCAGAATATTACGCGCGCCGTTCTCCAGTCCTTTTATAATCTCGATTGGCTTCATACGTGTTGATGCACGAAGTGCGGAAGCAGCAATGGAAAGCACGATAGCGTAAAGCGCCGCACGCATCGGTGTATAGCCGCTGACGAGAAGATAAATAATAACCACAAGAGGAATGGCCAAATGACCGCGCTCTTTCAGGATAACACTTGCCTTAGGAAGCTCCTCTCTCGGAACACCTTTAAGTTTTTTGCGTTTTGCCTCAAAATGAACACCAAGCCATACGCCCGCAAAATACAGCACAGCAGGGATGATGGCAGCCTTAACAACATCAAGATAAGGAACACCTACAAACTCAGCCATAAGAAACGCCGCAGCACCCATGACCGGAGGCATAAGCTGACCACCCGTAGATGCGGCCGCTTCAACCGCTCCGGCAAATTCTTTATCATAGCCGAGCTTTTTCATCATCGGAATTGTAAAGCTTCCCGTACCGACAACATTCGCAACGGAGCTTCCCGAAACCGTACCCATTAATCCCGATGAAAGCACCGCGACCTTCGCCGGACCGCCGCTTGCCCATCCTGCGATTGCGTTGGCAAGGTCAATAAAGAATCTTCCAAGTCCCGTGGACTCAAGATACGCTCCGAACAGGATAAAGAGAAAGATAAATGTCGAGGATACACCGAGAGGAATACCGAAAATACCTTCTGTGGTGAAAAAAAGATGCCCTATAAGCTGCTGCGGCGTAAGACCGCGGTGAGCAAGCATCCCCGGCATATAAGGGCCTGCAAATGCGTACGCCAGGAACGCCATAACAACAACCAGCATAGGAATACCTACCACGCGGCGTGTTGCCTCGATTACCAGCAGCAGTCCCACAGCACCCACCGCAAAATCCAGAGAGGTCACCGTTCCTGCGCGAAGCACCAGCTGCTGGTACTCAATAAAGATGTACGCAGGAGCCGCCGCACCCAAAAATGCGAGAATATAATCTTCAAAATGTACCTCAAGGCCATGCGCCCTGCGCGTAGGATAGAGAAGAAACACCAGCGCGAGACCGAAGCCCAGATGTACCGCACGCTGAAGCTGCGCGTCCAATACTCCGAAGACTGCCGTATAGAGCTGAAAAATTGAGAAGGTTATTGCCAGTGCGGACACAAACTTTGCCAAAAAGCCCGTATGCACCGCCGTATTAGATTCCTTATCATATTTTTTCAGGACGTTCTCGGCAAGCTTTTCATTCTTTTCGTCTGCCATGAATAAATCAACCTTTCCATGGGCTCAGCCGTCGAGCCCGGACCATATTTTGTATCTCGGAACAATCCGAAGCGTTATGGGCGTTCCGAGGGAAACCATTTCACATAAGGGGAAAATCTCATCATTTATGCGAAGCGTAAGCTCTGTGCCGACACCCGGCCGCAGAGTAAGGACAGGAATATTCCGTTCCATTCCGTCCATGACGAACCAGTCGCCCTCCTGCCGAAAGGCGCCTTCCGTCGAAAGAAACGGCAGTCCCACGCCAAAGGACTGATACCGTGTCGAATGTAGCACAAAGCCGTCTATAGAGTCATTCACCGTAAAATACTCCTCAACAGGAGTTTTCTGAACGGAGTGTATAAACCTCGTAGAAAAGGCAAGCCCCTTTTCCGCCGGTACGGAAAAGAGCAGTCTTCCCTCCGAGCTCACAGCAATATACGGACGGAAAGCATACCATCCTATACCGCTCAGTATAATTACCAAAGAAAAAAGCAGTATTGCTTTCCCTCGTGTCATACACCGCACGCCTCTCACACAGAAAACGGGCGCTGTTCGCGCCCGTCCCCATTTATTTCGGACTTATTCCTTGAAGAATTTCTCTGCGCCCGCATTCATCTTAATCGGCATGCCCTTCATCGCGCCTTCCTTCGTGATGAGCTTGCCTACAGAATGAGCAGACTGGATACGGTCAAGCGTCGTGAAAAGCGCTTTCGTCACATCATAGCCGAGAGAATCATTCAGCTTATCCGTAGCAACGAGCATTGCCATAACGGAAACAGCCTCAACCTCTTCGTTAAAGCCTGCATATGTGCCTGCCGGAATCTTCGTCTTTGTGTAGAACGGATATTTCGCAATGAGCTTGTCAGCAGCTGCCGCATCGACTGCCAGCAGACGGACCGGATGCTGGGAAGCAATATCCTGAATAGCTGCCGTCGGATAGCCTGCAGTAACAAATGCAGCATCAACATTGCCGTCCTTCAGTGCATTGGAAGCCTCACCGAAGGAGAGGTACTGAACCTGAATATCATCATAAGTGATTCCGTATACAGCCAGAATCTGACGTGCATTGGCTTCCGCGCCGCTGCCGCTTGCGCCTACTGCTACGCGTTTTCCTTTGAGATCAGCTACCGATTTGATACCGGATTTCTCAAGCGTAACAATCTGGCATGTTTCCGGATAAAGTGTTGCGATACCGCGAAGGCTCTCAACCTTCTTATCCTTGAACATCTCCGTGCCGTTCACAGCATAGTACGTGATGTCATTCTGGACGATTGCCAGGTCAACCGAACCGTCCTTCAGCATGTTGATGTTTGCTACAGAAGCACCCGTGCTCTGTGCGCTTGCATTCATGCCCGGAATCTTCTTGTTCAAAATCTCGGCCATAGCACCGCCGATAGGATAATATGTACCTGCCGTGCCGCCCGTAGCGATATTCAAAAACTTCTTCTCAGCGCTTTTTCCGTCTCCGCCGCCGCAGCCTGCCATGATCATAGTCATAAGCGCCAGCAGCACACCGAGTACCGCAAACCTGCTCCATTTTCCTAACTTCATTGTGATTCCCCCTTCTGAAATCTTAACTACGTATGTCATTATAGCATAGAAGGTATGCAATTTCTATTAAAAAACGTAAAAATACAAAAAAATACAAAAACATTGAAATCTATTCGTATTTCGAAAGAAAAAAGTCTCCGCCTGCTTACTGCGCTGTGCGCATAAAACAGACGGAGACTGATTGACTCCGTATATATTATTCTTCTTTTTCCGACCTCAGAAATAGCCTTCTAAGCTCTGCCTTCGGCTCTTTATTACAGCATA
>JAILNL010000137.1 GCA_024691625.1 Schwartzia sp. (in: firmicutes) | reverse complement strand
AATGGAGCGGAAAACGAGGCTCGAACTCGCGACCCCCACCTTGGCAAGGTGGTGCTCTACCACTGAGCTACTTCCGCATCTTATCAAAACCGCACATCTGGCTTGAATCAAATAGATGAGTCATTTCTGCATTGTTTAGTTTTCAAGGAACACCTTGTGCTTCATCGGAGCTTGTCGCTCACGAGTCAGCTTGTATATAATATCCCACTTCCGAGCGTTTGTCAAGAAGCTTTTTGAGATATTTTTCAAAATGGTGGGCAGGGATGGATTCGAACCATCGTAGCCTACGGCGACGGATTTACAGTCCGTTCCCTTTAACCACTCGGGCACCTACCCATTATATTCTCCGGCATCTGCCGAAGCTTCATATCAGTTCCTGCATAAAATTGGTGGGCCCACTTGGACTTGAACCAAGGACCGACCGGTTATGAGCCGGTTGCTCTAACCAACTGAGCTATAGGCCCATTATCTTTTCACCACGGCGCTGCGTCTTCACGACCGCCACCGTTATTTCAAAAGAAAACCCGCATACACATGCATGCGAGATATGCAGTCATAATGGAGCGGAAAACGAGGCTCGAACTCGCGACCCCCACCTTGGCAAGGTGGTGCTCTACCACTGAGCTACTTCCGCATCTTTATTAATGAGAGAACCCACTCGCTTTCAGGTTCCCTGTCGAACTGACAAAATATATTGTAACGGCTCGCTTTTCTTTTGTCAACACCCAAAAGCGAAAATTTCAGCAGAGTTCAGCGGTACACAATATATAGTACCATGCTTGACGTTAAACACACTCCTAAATATACAAGCATCAGCATACGGAGGGTATGCTTTCTCATGGAAAATGCCCCCCGTGCTGTATTCGCCAATGCACCTACATCCATAACACTGGCGATTTTTCCAAAGAAGGACACTTCCTGCGCAGGCATCTCCGTCACGGTATCATATGTACCGCCCTCTATAGTATAAGGGTGAGCTCCGTGTCCTCCATGATAGGAAAGATTATTTTCCAGTATACCGTCAGGATTCGATCTGATGTATCCGTTGACATATTCCGCGTGACCGTCAGGAGCCGTCCGCACGTAGCCATTGACATGATGATAGCCTGTCGGAGGACGCACGCCGTCATGCATCATACTGTCATGCATCATACTGTCATGCACCATGCCATCATGGACTGCGCCGTCATGCACACCGCCTTCATGGGCGAAGGCTCCGTCGTGCATAAAATCACCCGACACGCCGTCCCCCACAGCACCATCTACAGCTGCAGCTTTCAAAAACGGCAGAATCAGAGCAATAATGACCAGCGGTATGCTTCCCATGATATTGAGCGCACCGTACGAAGTATATCCGTTACGGTACTGCCAATACAAAAGAAGCTGATAAATGAAGGCAACGCAGGTAACCAGTGCCGCAATTCCAAAAGCTTCCACGAACAGATTCGGACTGGAGAATAAATTCCAAAGACCGTCAGGAAGCTTTCCCGCGGCATAAAACGCCGCCTTATGAAATTTGTATGCTATAGAGTAGAAGATTTCCTGTTTCGCCACAAGCACCCATGCCAGCCCATAAACCAAAAGGCCCGAAATCACCGCCCTCCAGTTCTTCAGCACATAGCTGATGCGCGCAAAAAACAGGAACACCATGATTCCGAAAGCAATTGGCGCCAAAAATGGCAGCACCGCGCAGACTGCCGTGACAACAATAGAAACTACTATCATCGTTGCAATCATCCGCCACGATGTAAAAAGAAAATACGCAACAAAAAACAGTGCAATCCCTACTGTATTTCTTCCTGAAATTGCCGTATACATGACGACCATAAAAATTCCAAGGGCACTTAAAACATTGTACTTGGTGCAAAGCTGCTGCATCACCCATTCAGATTTTGTCATCAATTGTTTTTCCATAAGTTAATCGTCTCCAAATAAAAGCTTTTCCCATAGTACTAAAATTTCATTTGAAACGCAAGAACGGATACATGCAAAAATCCCCTCACGGAATTAACCGCAAGGGGATTGTCTTTGCTTTTATTTAATGATTTTGTGCAACTTCTTTTGACTCATCGCGTTTCAGGAAAGTTGTTTTGAGGAACAGTGCAAGGAAAAGGCATGCAAATGCGATACCAGCAGGATAAGTGAATACTGTCGGCAGCTCCAGACCTTCCTTTGCCTGCAGGATATACGTAGTCGTTACAACAGACATGAATGTGGCAGGAATCGCCGCTACGAGAGATGCCATTTTGTTTTCCTGTGTGCGGTAGAGATACACTGCGCCGGTCCAAAGGACAATCATAGCCAGAGTCTGGTTCGTCCAGGAGAAATATCTCCATACAATATTGAAGTTAACCTGGGAAAGGATTCCGCCGATTGCCAAAAGCGGAACAGCAAAACGAAGGCGCTTATCCCATGTCTGCTGAGGTATATGAAACCAGTCAGCCAAGGTCAGCCTTGCAGAACGGAATGCCGTATCACCGGAGGTAATCGGGCACGCAATAACTCCGAGCATAGCCAGCACTGCGCCGATTCCGACGCCCATATAGCCTACACAGATATCGTACACAGCACCGCCCGGGCCTCCTTTTGCCATAGCCGCAGCCAGTCCGCCTGTGCCATCATAGAATGTAACTCCGGCAGCCGCCCAGATAAGAGCGATAATGCCCTCTGCAACCATTGCACCGTAAAATACCGGACGTCCCAGATGCTCATCCTTCAGACAGCGTGCCATAATGGGCGACTGCGTAGAGTGGAATCCCGATACCGCGCCGCAGGCAACTGTAATAAACATAAGCGGCCAGATAGGCATTGCCTCTGCCTTCGGGTGAAGGTTTGCAAGCTGCAGCTCAGGCATGATGTGCTCGGTTCCAAAAAGCATTCCACCCATAATTCCGATTGCCATGACGATAAGGCAGATTCCGAAAAGTGGATAGAAACGTGCAATAATCGTATCCACCGGAAGAAGAGTAGCCAGGAAATAATAAGCCAGATTTTGAAATCTATTGCCGTAAGCTTTGCAAGAAGCATTGCAGGGCCCGTCATGAAAACCGTACCGACGAGTACAAGCAACACAACCGAAAACACACGCATAACCGTCAGCATTGTCGTTCCCATGTGAGTACCGACAACCTCAGAAATACTCTTACCGTCCTCACGCAGAGAAATCATTCCGGAAAGATAGTCATGGACGCCTCCGGCAAAAATCGTTCCAAAAACAATCCACAAATACACGCTTGGGCCCCAAAGTGCGCCGCCCAATGCGCCGAAAATAGGTCCGAGACCCGCGATGTTCAGAAGCTGGATCATAAACACCTTCCAGGTAGGAAGAGGAATATAATCAACTCCGTCCAAAAACTTTACTGCAGGAGTCGGGTTGCTCGTCGGCTTGAATACCGTGTCGACAAATTTACCGTAGATAAAATAGCCGACTATCAGAGCCGCCAAAGCGATAAGAAATGATACCATGTGGTAACCCTCCTTAAAAAAATTCCGGTATTACACAAACCTACGCTCATATCCATGAACTTACGTATTGAGTAATGCCGGTTTTAATTGCCTGATTTTTATGCGTCAGGCCGCGAATTTCAAACACTCATTATCAACAGCTTTATCCCCACTCTGGGGACAAAATAATCAGTTTTGTCATACAATTCTATTCCTATTATATTTATCCGGACTTTTAATTGTCAAGTAAATTTTCAGAAAATATTAACTTAGTCCTTTCGTTTCTAAGCATCCGCCACTTCATTCCCAAAGTAAGTCAATTATATAAATGATTTAATTGATTGTCTGAAAAATAACTGATATAATTCATTTAAGAGAGTTGTTTGTTGAAAGGAGTTATTCGTATGGAAATGCGAAATTACATGGAAGATATCGTCCTCAGCAAGCTTGATGACGTTCTCAAACAATACCCCGACTGCTGCACCTGCGAACAGTGCAGGACTGATATTGTTGTACTCGCTCTCAATCATCTGCCGCCTAAATATATCTCTACCCAGCGAGGCAATATTTACGCCCGTATTGACGAGATGATGGCAGAAAACTCAATTGAGGTCATCGAGGAAATTGCAAAGGCCATTGAAATTGTGTCCAAGCATCCGCGTCACAACATGCCGGAGTAAGTTAAAATCAAAAAGTCTCCCGTTTCGGGCTCACGTGTCCTGAGACGGGAGACTTTTTCTTATGTTTAAGGCTGCACAGATTTGTGTGGAGTATAATCCTGTGATATATTTAATGAGATACAGATTAAAAGGAGATGTCTTAATGAAAAAATTGATTGTCCCGGCACTTACTGCTGCGTTCACCTTCAGCGCAGCCCTGCCGGTACTCGCTGCTTCAAATCCGTTTGAGGATGTTGCTGCAGACCATTGGGCTTATGACGCTGTTGCTCAGCTCGCAGCTGACGGTATTATTGAAGGCTATGGCGACGGCACATACCGCGGCGAACAGGAAATCACCCGCTTTGAGATGGCACAGATGGTTGCCCGTGCAATGACAAAAAAGGATTTGAACTCAGCAGACAAAGCAATGCTGGACAAGCTTGCCGCCGAATTCTCAGATGAGCTTGCAAGCCTCGGTGTACGTGTCGCGGCTCTTGAGAAAAAAGTGGACAACGTTCACTGGAACGGACGCGTACGCTATCGTTTTATTTCCCAACATAAGGAAGGCGACATGACCCCTCCGGGAAAGGAAGCAAATGTAAAATACACCAACGGTTCTTCCCATCAGAACACGAATCAGTTCCTGTTCCGGCTTCAGCCGACTCTTGATATAAACAAAAACTGGAAAGGACACGCACGCATCAGCTATTATTCGGATGCGGACTCAGCCAAAAACGTCAACACGGCTGTCATGGACTGGCTTTGGGCTGAAGGACAGTACGGTTCCACAAATATAAAACTCGGACGTCTCGTCTATCACTCCGAAGCAGACTACGGTCTTTTTATCGACGATCCGATTTCCGGCGGTCAGATCACCTTCGGTAAGGACATCAAGGCGACGCTGACAGCAGGACGCTACCAGTTCAACAACGGTGAAGCAGGCACAGGCATCTTTGGCTGGAATAAAGACAAAGCCGTAAGTTATCAGGGGGCAGAGATCTATAACGACCGTAAGGCGCGTTTCACCTGGGGACTCGGATATCATCACTTTACCGCCGACGGCCTTTACGATGGATTTGGCTTCAACGGCAGCAGCGCAGGTGTCTGGGCTGCCGGCCTCGGATATAAAATCACACCGACGCTCGGACTTTCCGGCTCCTACACGAAAAATGTTTCCATGAAAAATGTCGATGGCATGAACAAGGGCGCGGCTGATCACGCTTATAGCATTGAACTTGATTATAAGGGCGCTTCTCCAAAAGACCCCGGTTCCTTCGGTGTCTTTGCAGCTTATCGTTATCTCGGTCCTGCCGCTACACTTTACACAACACACCGCGTATTCGGTGGAATGCGTGAAGGAGATAAAGGCTGGGAGGTTGGCGCGAGCTACACCTTTGCTCAGAACATTCTCGGCACAGTCCGTTACTTCAGTGGAAAACGTCTCTCTCTCGAGAGCGGCGTATCTGACCGCAATCGTTCCTCACTGTTCACGGAGCTTACATTCTTCTTCTGATTCTTTCATGTTTACGAAGCACACAAAACGTGCTATAATACTTTTCGTATCGTAAGGGAACCCCCTGATTCAAACGACCCCTTGCGTGAACTGTCGGGGCGTAGCGCAGTTTGGTAGCGCGCTTCCTTGGGGTGGAAGAGGTCGTGGGTTCAAATCCCGTCGCTCCGACCATTTAGCGGATTGAGAGGCTTTTGCTTACGCAAAAGCCTCTTTTTTATTGCAGGAGGAATTTGCATGACAAAAGAGAAACTTCCACATATTCATATCCTTGCCATGGGCGGAACCATAGCAGGAAGCGCCGCTCACGCGGATGAGACCGTCGGATACCGTGCAGGCGCTATCGGTATTGATGAGCTTTTGAAAGCAGTCCCTCAGATAACGGACATCGCAGAAGTTACCGGCGAAACCGTCGCTGCCATTGACAGCAAAGATCTCACAGAAGAACTCATGATAAAGCTCGCCCACCGCGCAGAGGAATGTCTCAGCGACGATTCCATTGACGGTCTTGTAATAACCCACGGCACAGATACCCTGGAGGAAAGCGCTTTCTTCCTGTCACTGACGATAGCTTCACCGAAGCCCGTCGTATTCACGGGAGCCATGCGCCCGGCAACGGCTTTAAGCGCTGACGGCCCATTGAATCTTCTCAACGCCGTTCGTACAGCCGCCTCTCCTGACGCCAGGGGATATGGCATTCTGGTGGTTCTGAACGATACAATTCACAGTGCAGCCGACGTGACTAAATGCGACACTTCCCGTGTCGATACCTTCCGCTCGCCAAACCGCGGAGAGCTAGGCCGCATCACGGGAAGTCAGTTGCGATTTTTCGCTCCGCCTTCCTCTGCTCCGGGCCGCGGCACCTTTTCAATTCCTTCCGAAGCTCTTCCCGAGACAGCTATTCTGTACGGCCATGAAAATGAATCCCGTTTCCTCGTAGATGCCCTGATTGAAAAGAACGTGAGCGGTATCATTTATGCGGGCAAAGGTATGGGAAGCATTTCCGAAGCAGTCCTTCCCGCGCTGCGAGAGGCTCAGGAACATGGCATCATTGTTGTACGCGCGAGCCGCACAGGGGCAGGAGCCGTCATTCCTACGGCAATTTATCCTCTGCCGTTCATTGCCTCAGGAACACTTGTCCCTCAGAAAGCACGCCTCCTGTTACAACTTTTATCAGCAAAAAAGATGAATCCGAATGAAATTCAACATGTATTCAATGCATATTGAACAAATGTCTATTGTAATTAACACTCTACCATGATAATATAATGAATTAGTTAAAGAACCTGCCTCTCTTTGACGGCAGGTTCTTTTTGCACATAAACCGGAGGTCATGATTTTCTATGAAAAAAGAACCAGTAAACACGCAGGAAACACTTGAGGAGCGCAAAGCTCAGGAGCTCCTTGAGGAAAACGATGCCGATTCACGTATGCGCATCTATACGGGGATTACAGAAAAGCTCATCGTCGTTCTGCTCTGCGTATGGACGGCTTTTCAGCTTTACTTTACAACCCTCGGTGCAATCAGCGCCATCAATCTGCGCGCGTTTCACTGTATTTTCCTTTTGCTCTTTATTTTTCTTCTTTTCCCCACCTATAAGAAGGAAAAACGCCGGCGCGGTTTTCCGCCGATTTGGGATTTTGCCTTTATTGCGGTATCCGTCGGAAGTTTTATGTATCTTATTCTGAATTACACCCGAATCGCCCAGACAGGCGGACGTGTAACTGATATGGAGCTTGCTATTGCGGCAGCGGCTCTTGTATGTGTATTTGAAGCCGCACGGCGCGCATCAGGAAACCTTGCCATTCTTGCGCTTGTTTTCCTCGCCTATAACTGGTTCGGTGCTTATCTTCCGGGTTATCTCGGTCACAACGGTTTTACCCTGAAGCGTATTCTCGTGACACAGTTCTGGGGAACACAGGGCGTTCTCGGCACAGGTATCGGTGTATCTGCAACGTATATTTTTCTCTTTGTCCTTTTCGGAGCATTCCTTAAATACAGCGGTTTTTCCAAGTTCATCAATGATTTTTCCCTGACTCTAGTCGGTCAGACCTCGGGCGGCCCTGCAAAGGTTGCAGTTGTTGCCTCGGCTCTTCTCGGCATGATTAACGGTTCCGCTATCGCGAATGTCGCGACGACAGGAACAATTACCATACCTCTTATGAAGCGTACAGGCTACAAAAAAGAGTTTGCCGGTGCCGTTGAAGCGGTAGCATCAACGGGAGGTCAGTTCTGCCCTCCTATCATGGGTGCAGTCGGCTTCGTCATGGCTGAGTTCCTGAATCTTTCCTATGCAAAGGTCATGGTCGCCGCAATTGTTCCCGCTCTGCTTTACTATGTGGGACTTCTTCTCGCGGTACATTTCGAAGCGAAGCGGCTGGGTCTTTCGGGGCTTTCAAAAGAGAATATCCCTGATGCAATGGTCGTTCTCAAGGAGCAGGGCCATCTCGTCCTTCCGCTTATATCTCTTATAGGCATGATGTTTGCAGGATTTACCCCTCTTTACGCTGCCGTGCTTTCGATTTTCGTAACAATCGCCGCAAGCTGGCTCAGAAAAGAAACGAGAATGACTCCGTCCATAATTCTTCAGGCAGTTATCGAAGGCTCACGCAGCGCGATTTCCGTAGGTGTATGCTGCGTTATCATCGGTGTAATCATCGGAACAGTCACCCTTACGAGCATGGGCCTCAACATGGGGTATCTGATTCTCTCTCTCATTGACAACGGAAACATCTACATGACAGGTCTTCTCGTAATGGTCATGTCATGTATCCTCGGCATGGGCGTTCCGGGTGTTGCTGCCTACGTCATTGTGCAGGCAGTGGCTGTTCCTGTTCTTATCAAGGCAGGAACAATCCCCATCATTGCCCACATGTTTTGTCTCATATACGCCTGCCTCTCAAATATAACTCCTCCGGTAGCCATGAGCGCGTACGTGGCTTCGGGCATTGCAGGCTCTGACCAGACTAAAACAGGTATATGGGCAGTACGTCTCGGTCTCATCGGATTTTTGATTCCGTTTTTCTTCCTGGACAACCCGATTCTTTTGATTGGTGTTGACCCCAACGCTACGGCGGCTGCGACTCTCTGGACGCTTGCTTCTGCCCTCCTGGGTACAGCCTCCCTCGTCATGGGTCTTGAAGGCTGGATTTTCAGTCAGGCATCAATACTTGAACGTCTGCTTCTTATCGGAGCGGCCCCGTTCCTGCTTTTGCCCGGTCTTTCCACGGACTTCGTAGGAATCGGTCTTTTCGCCGCGGTTTTCATTTTCCAGTTCATACGCTGCCGCCGCAACCAAACGTCCGCAGCTGAATAACCACCATATCAAAGGAGGAATTACCCCATGAATTTCAAATCCCTGAAACGTGCCGTATCCGTATCACTCGCGGCGCTGTTCGTCGCCGGTGCTGTTGCCGGCTGCGGCGGCGGTGAAAAGAAGGACGCAGGCTCGGCACAAAAACCGGCTGCAGGCCAGACCGTAAAAATCAATTTCCCGACAGCTTCCGCATCAGGCGCGCTTTATGCAGTAGGCGCTGCCATCACAAACATGTGGAACCAGAACGTTCCGGGTGTTAATGCGGCAAGCCAGGCTTCCGCAGGCGGCATTGCAAACCTCGGAATGGTTGCGGACGGCGAAGCTCAGATTTCTATCGCTATCAGCAGCAACTGCTACCAGGCCCTGAACGGAACTGACAGCTTCAAGGACCATGCTTTCAAAGACCTCAAGGCTATCGCAGGTCTTTATATGAACCCGAATCAGGTTGTTGTAACCAAAGCTTCCGGCATTTCTTCCCTTGCTGACGTCAAGGGCAAACACTTCGCGGTTGCGTCCGCAGGCTCAAGCGTTTACAACGAATGCCAGACACATTTCACCGCAGCAGGACTCAACTTCCCTGACGACATGAAATGCGAATACATCACCTTCACAGATGCCGCTGATATGCTCCAGAACGGAAGCATTGACGGCGCATGGATTATGTCCGGTGCTCCTGCTTCCGCAGTTTCGCAGGCTCTCACCGCGAACTGCACACTCGTCAGCATTGATGATAAGGTCATGAAGGCGCTCAAGGATAAATACCCATGGTATGCTCCGTACACGATTCCTGCAGGAACATATCCGAACCAGGATAAAGACGTAAAGACCTCTGCAATCAAGATGGTCATGTTCACACGTGCCGACATGCCTGAGGAAGTTGTTTACAAGCTCACGAAGGCATTCTGGGAACACATCGACGAACTCGGTGCTTCGCAGAAGAACCTCAAAGGGCTGAAGCCTGCTGATGCGGTCAAGGATATCGCAAACCTCCCGCTGCACCCGGGCGCAGAAAAATATTATAAGGAAATCGGCGTACTGAAATAATTTCACGCAAAGAAAAAATCCTGTCGCAGCCTTTCAACTGTGACAGGATTTTTTATGTCATTATTTATGCACGGACAGAATCGGAATCATTCGAGGAATCCTCCGAAATTTCTTCTTTGCCCTTTCCAAGTACTGTTTTACTGAACAATGTCAGTGTCGTAAGGAATACCATAAGGCCGAGCCATTCAGCCGTATCCGCGAAGTCCTTGCCCACAAGGGCAAGCGGTGTATCGCTGCCGCCGCCTGTGACGGAAACAACAATAATACCTGCAAGCACAACGCCTACGAGAGACTCGCCGACTATAAGACCTGAAGCGAAGAGCGTGCCTCGGCGTTTTCCTGCCTCAAGCCCTTCCTCGCCCTCAGTTTCCTTCAGGTGCTTGTTGAGGAAGTACCCAAGAATAGCACCGATAACGAGAGGAGTCTGTACGGAAGGCGGGAGATAAATTCCCATACCAACCGCAAGCGGAGGCAGACACATAAAGCGCGTACGGCGTTTCAGAATCAGGTCAATAATAACCAGAAGCACGCCAAGACCTATTCCAAGGAAAATATATTCCCATGCAAGCTTATTGGAAAAAATTCCCTGAGCGATTGTGGTCATAAGGCCGGCCTGCGGAGCTGCCAGAGCCTGCGACGGGTCCATATCCGCGCGGGGCAGGGCCCCTGTAAAGCCATAAGCCTCATAGAGAAGATTCAGTACAGGAGCGATTACAAGAGCGCCGACCATGCAGCCCAAAAGAAGCGCAACCTGCTGACGCCACGGAGTTGCTCCGACCATGTAGCCCGTCTTGAGGTCCTGCATATTATCGTTTGAAATGCAGGCAATCGCAAGAATAATCGACGTCATGAATATCGCCGTTGCCGTAGCAAATTTTTCTCCTCCCGGAATCTCAAAAATTCCGAAGGAAGAGCACATGGCATACATGACGAGAGATGCCACGATTATGCCTATGATGCCGATACCCGAAATCGGGCTTGAGGACGTTCCGACGAGGCCTGCCATATAAGCACATGCCGCCGCAACGAAAAATCCCATGAGCACCGCAACACCTACACCCACAAGAACAAACGCAATAGTCTGTTCAGCAGGCAGCCCCTGCGGACTCACAAAGGCGTAGAAAATACCAAAGAGACCGATAAGTGTCGCAAGGAATACAAGTCCCGTGCTCTTAATGGACATATCAATATCCATACGGTGCTTTGCCTGCTCGGCCTGCGGCATACGTACAGCCGCAAGGGATTCCTTTACACCGTCGATAACCGGCTTCGCCATGGTAATAAGCGTCCATATAGCCGCCACCGCCATTGCACCGGCACCTATAAGACGGACACGGTCCTGATAAACGGAGCCGGCAAAGGCCTGCATGGTCATTCCCGCAGGTGCAGCCTCAGTCATAGTATAAAAAGGAACGAAGCCTGCCCATGCGATGAGAATACCCACGAGCATAGCAATTCCGCTTGCAAGACCGATCAGATACCCCGCACCGACGAGAGCTGTGGAATATCCCACAGGAAACTGTGTCATTCCGCTTCCGACACGGAACCACAGCGAAAAGCTGTCAGTCAGGAGCTGGAATCCGCTGGAGCAGAGTGCCACAAATCCTGCAACAAATCCGCCGGAAAAGATTTCCTTCAGTCCGTTCGAGCCGCTTTTCCCTTTCGAGCTTCCGACCTTAAGAATCTCGGCCGCCGCGACTCCCTCAGGATAGGTAAGCTCGCTGTGTACGACCATCGCCCGGCGCAGAGGAATCGTAAACAGCACGCCGAGACAGCCTCCGCATGCCGAAACAAGAAGCGTCTGCCAAAATTCAAAGCCATGCCAGTAACCGATCATAAGCATACCCGGAATGATGAATATGATGGCAGAGAGAGT
This sequence comes from Schwartzia sp. (in: firmicutes), assembly GCA_024691625.1. Lineage (GTDB taxonomy): Bacteria > Bacillota > Negativicutes > Selenomonadales > Selenomonadaceae > Schwartzia. Next base: position 82 of record JAILNL010000137.1, on the reverse strand, counting down.
GCCCGCCGCCGATGCCTGCGTCTGTACCATGTTGTTCTCGAGGATATTTGAATCCTTGGCCATCTTCAGAATGGCCATCGAG
>JAILNL010000108.1 GCA_024691625.1 Schwartzia sp. (in: firmicutes) | reverse complement strand
TAAGCCCATCTCGAAGATCAGGCTGCAGGCCGTCACTCCGCCAATTGTTCAGACCTTCTATACGGAGCTGCAGGAGACTCAGTCCGTGGAGATGGTCAGGAAGGTTCACAGGTTCCTGCACTCGGCCTTCGAGAAGGCGCGGCGCATCGGCCTGCTGTCTGTCAATGCAGTATCCGCAGCGGAACCGCCAAAGAGGACAGACAAGAAGGACATAGAGACCTTCTCCCCGGAAGAGGTTGCAGCCATTTACGATGCAGCGAAGCAGTATTCCGGCGGGAAATATTATCCCTTCATTATGCTGGCCTTTGCATCGGGCGCCCGCCTCGGAGAGCTTCTCGGTCTCTGCTGGGACTGCGTGGACTTCGATGCGGATGAAATAACTTTAAGACGCAACCTCACAGACACACTCTCTGCAGGGCTGCAGCTGAGCACTCCGAAGACGAAAGCAGGCATACGGGCCATATCCATACCGCCAACAGTCATGGCCCTGCTGAGGGACATAAAACGGACGTCAGACGTTGTCACCATGCGCGGGTATGTGTTTATCACGTCAAACGGTACCCCGTTCCTGCCGAGAAACTTCCAGCGCATCTGGTCGAACATAGTGAAGCTCTCAGGAATCCCTCATAAGAATTTCCACGTTATCCGGCATACCCATGCCACGGAGCTTCTGGCAGCAGGAGCGCCTATCGCTGACGTCAGCAGGAGACTCGGACACTCGAAGATATCTCATACACTCGACCTCTACGGGCACGCTATCCCGAGAATGGATAAAGTCATCAGTCAGAAAGTCTCCTCCATATTCTCAATATAAGAAAAAAAAATAATCCCGTGAAGCTCTAAAGCCTCACGGGATTTTGTTATTTCTTAAAAATGCCCTTGAAAATTAACATCGCGGTGCATATACCTGTCGCTGCCGAAGCTACATCTTTATCAAGATATGCAAGCAGGAACGTCCCTGCCAGTCCGGCGCCTATTATGGATATCGCCATATATTGACCGCGCTTTGTTTCCTCTATTTGTGCCTGCAACGCCTTAACCTCTTGGGCTCTCGTATGTTCGGAATTCTGTTCAAATTCCGACATAATCCTTTCCGGAAATGACGAATCTATATCTCCAAATCCTCTCATAATCGCGGGAGGCGGTAACGGTCCGACATACTGGTTTGTCACTTGCAGACCTGCGAGTGTATTGGAATTTTGCACTGCTTCCGGTTTATTTTGTTTGCCCATTCGAAACCCTCTGATACCGCTCCATCGCTTCTTTTAAGAAGCTTCCCGTTCTGTCCCAATTTCGTTTGGTCAACTGCTCCGCCGAAGGGATGGCCTGGATATAATTCGAATTCGGCATGATGGTAAACGTCGAAATTCCGCAAGCGAATAAAGCCATGATACGTTTTATTTGCTTCATGTAGGTCACTCCTTTCCGTAGTCGTATTATAACACATTGTAAAAATATTTCAATCAGGAGCACATCCCAGGGCCCAGGTATAAATGGCCCTCTTTTTATACCCTTTTGCATACCCGCCCGGGCACAAATTGCGCCCAAACTGCGCCCAAAATTAGAAAATCGACCCTTTTAGAGGACAATTGCGCCCACCTCCTGAGAAATACAAAAATCCCGCAAGCCTTATCAGTAAAGGCCTGCGGGATTCGTTATTTTTGGTGCGATTGGGCGGAGTCGAACCGTCGACCCTCTGCTTAGGAGGCAGATGCTCTATCCAACTGAGCTACAACCGCAAAGAACGATTTAAATTATAACTCAATTGCTTAATTTTTACCATAGGCAAAATATTTCCAAGTCAAAACTGCCTTGCATCTTTTTCCAGCAGACGTTTCTTTTTCATAGTAGGAAATTTTTCGTTGATAAAGCTGTATCTCGGGCAGTCTTTATCATGGTCATTTATTATGCCACATGCCTGCAGATGCGAATATACCGTCACAGGTCCGAGGTATTTAAAGCCGCGCTTTTTCAGGTCTTTGCTGATTTGCTCAGAAAGTCCGTTGCTCACGGGGATAATGCCGTCGGCGTGCCGGTCATAAAGAATTGTTTTTCCGTCAGACCAGTGCCACAGGTACTCCGTAAACGTCCCCCATTCTTCTCTTACCTTCTGAAAGCAGCGGGCATTATGAATCACGGCATTTATTTTTCTTGGCGAACGTATCATTCCCGGAGTCTTCATAATGCGTTCAATATCCTTCTCCCCGAAAGCTGCCACAGCATCAAAATCAAAACCCGCAAAGCATTCATGAAAAATCTCACGTTTCTGTATCATCATATTCCAGTTAAGGCCGCACTGCATGGCTTCCATCATGAGAAATTCAAACTGCTTTCTGTCGTCCTTAAGCGGCACGCCCCATTCCGTATCATGGTACAGCATCATTTTTTCATTGCATTTATCCCAGTCACAGTATGACATCATACCGCCCCCTTTATTCAATTATAATGCATCATCCGAAATTTGCCCAAAAGAAAAAGGATGTGCAGATAATCCACACATCCTTTAACAGTTCAATTATGCGTTTTCAGGTTTTATGCCTTTGACAAACATACAGCGGAAAGCATTGAGTACGGCCAGAACCGTTACGCCTACGTCAGCAAAGATTGCAAACCACATATTCGCCATACCGATGGCACCAAGAACAAGGCAGGCTACCTTGATTCCGATAGCAAACCATATGTTCTCACGCACGATAGCCATGCATTTTCTTGCGATACGGATTGCTGTCGGAATCTTCAGCGGATCGTCATCCATAAGCACAACGTCTGCTGCTTCAATAGCTGCATCGCTTCCCATAGCTCCCATTGCAATACCGATGTCCGCACGGCGAAGTACCGGTG
>JAILNL010000208.1 GCA_024691625.1 Schwartzia sp. (in: firmicutes) | reverse complement strand
TATTTTGTTGCAGGTGTGCTGATTTGTGGCATATTTGTTTTATTGAAATTTATTATTGGCAAAAGAAAAATAAAAAGATTAAGGATAATGAGCAATGTTTCATTGTTGCTTGTGTTTATATATATGCTTGAGAGTGTTCTAGTTGAAAATAGAGGGAAATGGGACGAAGTGTTTCTTCCCATTGCGGTGATACTCATCTTATTTTGGAATTTTTATGGCAGCTATATTTCATACACGAGAGAGAGAAACTTCAACAAAAGACGTTTTTTGATTGTAGGTGGAGTCTATAGCTGCTTGTTTTTGCTCGGGCTTCCACTTTATCCGTATCTAGAGAGTGAAATAAAAAATATAATAGGGATTGGCATGGCAATCGGTAATGCTTTGTTTTTAAGTATTTATTTTTATCGGAAATGGACTAAGTAAGCAAGAAAAATATCTTCGCAGGCTATTGACGTCAGTGACAGCTTATGCTAATATATTTAATTACAGAAAGCGTGGTAATGTTTGCGCAGCCAGGCGCATGACGAACGTACCGCTTATGGTTTCTCGTGAGAGAAAGGCGGACGCATGGAGTCGTGATAGGTTAATTGAATATGAACAACAAACGAACGAAAACAAAATAACTGATACTTATTGACAAGGTTTTAATCCATAAATAGAGCCTTGTCTTTTCGTGTTTTTAGTTTTGTTTTAAATAGAGTGATCCATTCCAACATATTGGGGAGGTGAGCGCAGTTCGTTACATAAGCAGGACAAACGGGTTGAGTTTGCCCTGAGTTTGTGCGCTTCTGTCGGGTTTTTCAAATATTGGAGCATGAATGCCGTTTATGTATTCATGAGTCCTTAGGCTAAGGAGTGAAGGATTTAATGTTTAATCCTGTGCCGGTAGGCAAGAGAACCAGGTATAGCTATGCGAAAATCAAAGAAGTCATGGAAATGCCGCATTTGCTTGATATCCAGAGAAATTCCTACAAGTGGTTTCTCGATGAGGGCATGCAGGAGATTTTCCGTGATATTTCCCCGATATCTGATTTTACGGGGAATCTTGTACTCTCGTTTGAGAGTTTTTCTTTGGGAGAGCCGAAATATGGGCTCGATGAATGCAAAGAACGCGATGTCACACTTGCGGCTCCGCTTCGTGTGAATGTTCGTCTCATTAATAAAGAGACGGGTGAGATTAAAGAGCAGGAAGTCTTTATGGGCGATTTCCCGCTTATGACTGATACGGGCACGTTCATCATCAACGGTGCAGAGCGTGTTATCGTCAGCCAGCTCGTTCGTTCTCCGGGCGCATACTATGGTATGGAAATTGACCCGTCCGGTAAAAAGCTCTACAACGCACAGGTTATTCCTAACCGCGGTGCGTGGATTGAACTTGAGACAGATGCAAATGACATTCTGTCCGTCCGTATCGACCGTACCCGCAAAATGCCGGTTACGGTTCTGATTCGTGCTCTTGGATACGGCACAAATCAGGAGATTCTGGATCTCTTTGATAACCATCCGCTCATCAAGACGACTCTTGAGAACGAAAAAGATAATGTTAATTCCAGAGAAGAAGCTCTGGTTGAAATTTATAAACGTCTCCGTCCGGGCGAACCGCCGACGGTTGACAACGCGCAGCAGCTTTTGAACGCTCTGTTCTTTGACCCGAAACGTTACGACCTCGCTACGGTCGGACGTTACAAGCTGACGAAGAAGCTCGGCTGGAAACGCCGTGTTCTCGGTCATATGCTTGCGGAACCTGTTGTTGATAAAGAGACGGGAGAAATCGTTCTGCCGGCTGATACTGTCATCGAGGAGTCTATGCTCGATGATATTGATGAAGCACGTGAGAAGGCTATCTTCGGTGAGGAAGAAGCAGTTGTCCTCTTCATCAAGGTGAAGACGGAAGAGCTTGATATTCCGCGTATGAAGCTTATCTGCTCTCCGACGCTTGAGTATCACCACCGTACGATTACACGCAACGATATCATGGCGTCCATCAACTATCTCCTCGACCTGTTCGACGGAGTAGGCAACACAGATGATATCGACCATCTCGGCAACCGCCGCGTCCGTTCTGTAGGCGAGCTCCTTCAGAACCAGTTCCGTATCGGTCTTTCCCGTATGGAGCGCGTTATTCGCGAGCGTATGTCCATTCAGGATATTGATGTTATCACGCCGCAGGCGCTTATCAACATCCGTCCTGTTGTTGCAGCTATTAAAGAATTCTTCGGTTCTTCGCAGCTTTCTCAGTTCATGGACCAGCACAATCTGCTGTCCGAGCTTACGCATAAACGCCGTCTCTCGGCTCTCGGACCCGGTGGTCTGTCCCGTGAGCGTGCAGGCTTCGAAGTCCGAGACGTACATAACTCTCATTACGGCCGTATGTGCCCGATTGAGACGCCTGAAGGTCCGAACATCGGTCTTATCGGTTCTCTGTCTAACTACGGACGTATCAACCGTTTCGGATTCATTGAGACTCCGTACCGCAAGGTGGATAAGGTCAACCACATCGTTACGGATACTGTCCGTTACCTGACGGCTGATGAAGAGGATAATATTACTATTGCTCAGGCAAACGAACCGCTTGATGAGAACGGATGGTTCCTCAACGAGCGCGTCACGGCACGCCGCCATGAGGATACAATCCTTGCGGCTCGCGAGCGCGTTGACTACATGGACGTTTCGCCGAAGCAGGTCGTTTCCATCGCTACGGCAATGATTCCGTTCCTTGAAAACGATGATGCTAACCGCGCACTCATGGGTGCAAACATGCAGCGTCAGGCTGTTCCTTTGCTCCGCACGCAGGCACCGCTGGTTGGTACAGGCATGGAGTACAAGGCAGCATGTGACTCCGGCGTTATGGTTCTTGCAAAACGTCCTGGTACTGTCGAGGAAGTTACGGCAGACCAGATTCAGGTCCGTACGAAAAAAGGCGACCTGGATATCTACAAGCTTCAGAAATTCCAGCGTTCCAACCAGGGAACTTGCATAAATCAGGTACCTATCGTCTACAAGGGCGAGAAGGTAGTAGAAAAACAGCCTATCGCTGACGGTCCTTCCACAGACCACGGCGAGCTTGCTCTCGGCTTCAACATCATCGTTGCTTACATGCCGTGGGAAGGCTACAACTACGAGGATGCTGTTCTTCTCAGTGAGAACCTCGTAAAACAGGATCTTTACACTTCTATTCACATTGAGGAATATGAGTGCGATGCCCGTGATACGAAGCTCGGACCTGAGGAGATTACACGCGATATTCCGAACGTTGCAGAGGATGCTCTCCGCGACCTGGATGAAGACGGTATCATCCGTATCGGTGCTGATGTCCGTCCGGGCGATATCCTCGTCGGTAAGGTTACTCCGAAGGGAGAAACCGAGCTTACTGCTGAGGAGCGTCTCCTCCGTGCAATCTTCGGTGAGAAGGCACGTGAGGTCCGCGATACGTCTCTCCGTGTACCGCACGGCGAAGCAGGTAAGATTGTCGATGTTAAAATCTTCAAGCGCGAGAACAATGATGAGCTCGCTCCGGGCGTAAATCAGCTCGTTCGCGTTTACATCGCACAGAAACGTAAGATTTCCGTCGGTGATAAGATGTCCGGACGTCATGGTAACAAAGGTGTCGTTTCCCGTATCATGCGTCAGGAGGATATGCCGTTCCTGCCGGACGGCACGCCGGTCGATATCGTTCTGAACCCGTTGGGCGTTCCGTCACGTATGAATATCGGACAGATCCTCGAGGTTCATCTCGGTATGGCTGTCCGTGAAATCGGCAAGCAGATTAAAGCAAACGATCCTACAGTTGAGCAGCGTCTCAGAGATGCAGGATATGATTTCGATAAATACGGCATGCCGAAGCCGGACATTGCAGGTATTCATATCGCAACTCCGGTCTTTGACGGCGCAGGCGAGGAAGACGTATTCGGTACGGTCAAGGCTGCAGGACTTCCTGTAGACGGAAAGACTGTCCTTTACGATGGCCGTACAGGCGAACCGTTCGAGAACCGCGTAACGGTCGGCTGCACATACTTCCTTAAACTGCATCATCTTGTTGCGGATAAGATTCATGCCCGCTCTACGGGCCCGTACTCCCTCGTTACGCAGCAGCCGCTGGGTGGTAAAGCTCAGTTCGGCGGTCAGCGCTTCGGTGAGATGGAGGTTTGGGCACTGGAGGCTTACGGTGCTGCTTACACGCTGCAGGAAATTCTCACGGTCAAGTCAGATGATGTCGTAGGCCGTGTTAAGACTTATGAAGCTATTGTGAAGGGCGAGAATATCCCTGAACCGGGTGTGCCTGAGTCCTTCAAGGTTCTTATCAAAGAACTCCAGAGTATCGGTCTTGATATCAAGGTGCTCTCTGAGGATGCACAGGAAATTGTTATTCAGGACGATGATGATGATATCAACGAGACGGCACGTGAACTCGATCTTGATGTTAACGGTGTCGATCCGACGGGCGAAGCACCTGCACCGCAGGGCAGAGCCTCGGAAGAGAGTTTCGATGAAGACGGTGATTCGGAGGATGCTTCCGATGACACGGATATCATCGCAGACCTGGGCAATATGGATCAGGATGACAATGGGGAAGTCGATCCTGATGACAACTCGGAAGAATAAGAAGGGAGTGACAACCCCTTGTTGGATGTAAATAATTTCGATTCCATGAGAATCGGTCTGGCATCGCCGGACAAAATCCGCGAGTGGTCCTACGGTGAGGTAAAGAAACCGGAGACTATCAACTATCGTACACTTAAACCGGAACGCGACGGTCTTTTCTGCGAGCGTATTTTCGGACCTACACGCGATTGGGAGTGCCATTGCGGTAAATACAAACGTATCCGTTATAAGGGCATTATCTGCGACCGCTGCGGCGTCGAGGTAACACGTTCAAAGGTACGCCGTGAGCGTATGGGTCATATTGAGCTTGCTGCTCCGGTATCACATATATGGTATTTCAAGGGAATCCCGAGCCGTATGGGTCTGATTCTCGATATTTCGCCGCGTTCTCTTGAAAAAGTGCTTTATTTCGCATCGTACATCGTACTTGACCCGGCAGATTCGCCGCTTATCAGAAAGCAGCTTCTGATGGAAAGCGAGTACCATGAGGCACGCGAAAAATACGGCGCGGGCTTCCGCGTCGGCATGGGTGCCGAGGCAGTAAAAGAGCTCCTCGTTGACCTTGACCTTGATAAAATGAGCGAAGAGCTCTGCAAAGAACTCGAGGAAGTCAGTGGACAGCGTAAAGTGCGCGCAATCCGCCGCCTCGAAGTTGTTGAGGCTTTCCGTAAATCCGGAAATGATCCTGCATGGATGATTATGGATGTTGTACCGGTAATTCCGCCGGAACTCCGTCCTATGGTCCAGCTGGACGGCGGCCGCTTTGCAACGTCCGACCTCAACGACCTCTATCGCCGTGTAATTAACCGAAACAACCGCCTGAAGCGTCTTTTGAATCTCGGCGCTCCGGACATCATTGTCCGCAACGAGAAACGCATGCTGCAGGAAGCTGTCGATGCTCTTATCGACAACGGCCGTCGCGGACGTCCTGTAACGGGTCCGGGCAACCGTCCATTGAAATCGCTTTCCGATATGCTCAAAGGTAAGCAGGGACGTTTCCGTCAGAACCTGCTCGGTAAACGTGTCGACTATTCCGGCCGTTCCGTTATCGTTGTCGGTCCTGAGCTTAAACTTCACCAGTGCGGTCTGCCGAAGGAAATGGCGCTTGAGCTCTTCAAGCCTTTCGTTATGAAGAAGCTCGTCAACAGCGGTGTTGCAGGCAATATCAAAGCTGCAAAACGCATGGTTGAGCGTGTCCGTCCTGAGGTTTGGGACGTACTTGAAGAGGTCATCAAAGAGCATCCGGTTCTCCTGAACCGTGCCCCGACGCTTCATCGTCTCGGTATTCAGGCATTCGAGCCGGTTCTTACAGAAGGCCGTGCTCTTAAACTCCATCCGCTGGCATGTACGGCATACAATGCCGACTTCGACGGCGACCAGATGGCTATTCATCTTCCGCTTTCCGCGGAGGCACAGGCAGAGGCTCGTATCCTGATGCTTGCTGCCAACCATATCCTTGCACCGAAGGACGGTAACCCGATTATCGTTCCGACGCAGGATATGATTCTCGGTTCCTACTACCTGACGATTCTCCGTCCGGGTGCAAAGGGCGAAGGCAAATTCGTCACGGGTATCGAGGAAGCACTCCTTGCATATCAGCAGAAGGAGCTCGCACTTCAGGCTGAAATCCATACGCTTATCGAAGGCTACGGTGTTGTTAAAACATCTCTCGGCCGCATGATTTTCAACGAAATCCTGCCGCCGGAAATCCGTTATTATCGCAAAGATGAGGACGGTCAGTGGTGCTACGGTATTCGTATTGACAAGAAAGAGATGGGCAGACTCGTTGCCAACTGCTTCAAGCATTTCGGAGCTGGCAAGACGGCTGTCGTTATCGATAATGTAAAGAATCTCGGTTATCATTATGCCTGCATCGCCGGTATGACCGTCGCTATCTCCGACGTTATCGTACCGCCTGAGAAGCAGGGCATGATTGATGAAACCAAGAAGGAAGTCAATAAGATTGAACGTCAGTTCAGCCGCGGTCTTATGACTGAGGAAGAGCGTTATAAGAAGGTCATTGCTCTCTGGCAGAAGACGACAGATGATGTCGGTAAAGCCATGATGGACAACATGGATTCCTTCAACCCGATCTTCATGATGGCTGACTCCGGTGCCCGCGGTAACGCACAGCAGATGCGTCAGCTCGCAGGTATGCGCGGTCTTATGGCTGACCCGTCCGGTAAGATTATCGACCTTCCGATTACGGCTAACTTCCGTGAAGGTCTTACGGTTTCCGATTACTTCATTTCTTCGCATGGTGCCCGCAAAGGTCTTGCTGATACGGCTCTCCGTACGGCTGACTCCGGTTACCTCACGCGCCGTCTTGTCGACGTCGCTCAGGATGTCATTGTCCGCGAGGAAGACTGCGACGTTGTCGGAATCAACCTTGTACGTGACCGTGCAAGACTGGCTGACTCCTCTGAAGAGGCAGTCGCTATCCTGCATGACATGCTCTTCGGCCGTGTTCTCGGCGCAGATATCGTCGACCCGGCAACGGGCGAGATTATCCTGCCGCGTGATACGGTTCTTTCTGAAGACGACCTCACGACAATCGGCGAAAATGGTGTTCCGGAAGTCGTTATCCGCGGCTCCCTGGCTCTCTCCGAGGCTGTTATCAGCAACGCTATGCTCTCCGAGACAGTCGTTCTCGGCGTAACTGACGAGGATGAGAAGATTGCTATCCGCAAATCCATCATCCGCGAGATGGTCGGCAAGAAGACAACAAAGGCTGTCGTCACGAAGGACGGCGAGGAGCTTATCGCTGCAGACACGCTGCTCACAGAAGAGCTTGTTAACAAGGCTCTTGACAGCGATGCGCGCGAAGTCAAAGTCCGCAACAACAATGTCCGCGGTATCGAAGTTGAAGCTATCCGCGAGGGCAACCGTGTCATCGAGCCGCTTGAAGAGCGTATCGTCGGCCGTGTTCTTGCAGAAGACATCATCAATCCGGAAACGGGTGAGAAGGTTGCCAGCCTCAACGATACTGTTGATGAAGATATGGCAAAAGAAATTGTCAAGGTTCGTGACCACGTATCTATCCGCAGCGTGCTGACGTGTAAATCCCAGTACGGTGTCTGCGTCAAGTGCTACGGCCGTGACCTTGCAAACGCAACAGAAGTCGATGTGGGTGAGGCTGTCGGTATCATCGCAGCTCAGTCTATCGGTGAGCCGGGTACACAGCTCACGATGCGTACGTTCCACTCCGGCGGTGTTGCCGGCGACGATATCACACAGGGTCTTCCGCGTGTCGAGGAGCTTTTCGAGGCACGTAAACCGAAGCACCATGCTATCATCGCTGAAATCGAGGGTGTGGCAGAGGTTACCGATGTCAAGGGTATGCGCAAAGTTACGATTACGCCGGAAGAAGGCGAACCTCGTGAATACGCTGTACCGTACGGCGCACGTATGGCTGCCCATGACGGCGACCACATGAAGCCGGGTGACAAGATTACCGAAGGCTCCATCAACCCGCATGATATCCTCCGCGTATGCGGTCTTAAGGATACGCAGCGTTACCTCGTATACGAAGTTCAGAAAGTGTACAAGGGACAGGGCGTTGAGATCAACGATAAGCATATCGAGGTCATGGTACGCCAGATGCTGCACAAGGTTAAGATTGAAGAATCCGGCAATACAGGTTTCCTGCCGGGTGAATATATTGATATCAACTCGTTTGAGGCAGTCAATGCGCGCGTTATCGAAGAGGGCGGCGAGCCGGCAGTGGCAAAACCGATTCTTCTCGGTATCACGAAGGCATCTCTGGCGACGGATTCCTTCCTGTCGGCAGCTTCCTTCCAGGAGACAACACGTGTCCTGACGGATGCAGCTATCAAGGGTAAGGTTGACCCGCTCATCGGTCTCAAGGAGAACGTTATCATCGGTAAGCTGATTCCTGCCGGCACAGGTATGGGACGCTCCCGCAATATCAATGTAGTCGATCCGGATAAACCGGAGGGTACCGTTGAAGCTGCACCTGCAGCTGAAGAAGTCGGTCAGGCTGCTGAGTAAAAGTATACAAAGATATCGGGCACAAATATGTGTCCGGTATCTTTTTTTTTATCATACTATGGAGTATAATAGACCACGCAGGTATAGTAGATATG
>JAILNL010000139.1 GCA_024691625.1 Schwartzia sp. (in: firmicutes) | reverse complement strand
CGATGGGACTGTTTGAATGTGCCGAAGCCGACAAGACGAACCTCGCCGCCCTTGCGGACAGAGTCAACAACAGTCACGAGAAGCGCATCGAGTACAGCCTTCGTATCTTTCTTGGATACTGCACCCTCAAGTTTCTCTGCTACTGCGTCAACGAGCATTCCCTTGTTAACGACTTCTTTTGCGCCCTTAGCAGCTGCCTTCGGTGCTGCTTTTGCTGCGACTTTTTTTGCTTTTTTTGCCATACGTGAAACGCCTCCTAAAAAATGTAGGTTTCTATAGGGTTTGGATTTCCATTGCCTATATTATACGCCAAAAACCTAGAAATTCCTGCAAGAAAATAAAAAAAAATCAAAAATTTTGAGGTTTTTTCTTGATTTTATGGGGTTTTAGCACATAATAGGGACTTTTTATCTACCTTTCCTCGGTCGTTTAGGGGGATTTCAGCAACGAAACGAACCTTACCCGGGACCTCAACGGGCTTCAAAATCCTCTTAATTTTGCTTCGGATGTCTGCTTCGCTGATGTTTTTTTCAAGCACAATAAATGCAGCAGCATCCGTTCCTCGTATTTTATCCTCATATGGCAGGACTGCGCACGCGGAAACTCCCTGTATGGTAAGAAGCAGGTTTTCGATACGCTGGGTGCTGATTTTTACGCCGCCTTTGTTAATCCACGCATCTCTGCGTCCTTCAAAGATGAGTTCCCCGTTTTCGTTAAGGTGTCCGGTATCCTTTACTGTGAAAGGAATCTCTGTCCCGCTGATGTGGTATTTTGTATCGACGTATATGAGCCCGTCCTTTACGGTGAGGCCGATATCCGGGAAGGGCTTTCCGAGATTTCTGGGGTCTCGGTCCGGATCGTCGCAGACTGCATATGTAATGTAGTTGAGTTCGCTTGCGCCGTAGTAGAGAATGAGTTCTGCATTTGGAAAAAGCCTTTTAAGGTCTTTTATGTTTTGGGCGGACAGAAGCTGTGAGCCCGTAAATATATGGCGTACCTCCGGGATAAAGCCGCGTACTGCCCCTGTAAGAAGAGTGAGCTTTGACGGTACAAGGTAAATTGTATCGGCATTTTCCTGTTGTATGAGTTTCGCCCACAGGCGGCAGCGCAAAGGTCTGCATGTGATAACTGTTCCTCCGGCAAACAGTACAGACAGCAGTGAGTTCATATTTCCAGTGAAGCTCAGGCTGCCATGGAGAAACATGCGGGTATTGTGATTTACCCCGAAAATCGGATTCTGTTTTGGGAAATATCCGGCCCAGCTTTCGTACGTTCTGTACATTACCTTAGGTGTTCCCGTAGAGCCGGAGCTGAGAACTCCGAGAATATCAGGCTCATTGTGAGGTACTGTGAGCTCATCCGAAGGTTCATACAGTACACTGTCGGCCGAAAAACGGAAAAGGCCCTGCAATTGGTTTTCCTTTATAATGGAAGCTGTTTCTTCATCTGTAAGGCCATGATGAAGAAGTATAGGAATAAGCCCTGCTTTCTGAAGTGAAAGAAAGGCTGCAAGCTGAAGCACGGCGGTATCGGCAAGCACAAGAAAGCTTCCGCTGCAGTCCGCAGGGAGCTTTTGGCAAAGCGCATCACAGAGGTTTTCAAGGTCATTATATGTGTAATGAATAGAGTCTTCTGTGAGACATATTTTATCAGGCTGTTTTTTTGCCCAGTGGGAAAGGAGTTCGCAGTAGTTTCTCATAGCAGCTCCACTCCTATAGCCTCGCCCATGCCCCCTGCCCCGGCAATGGAAAGGATCCCGCGGCCGCCGCCTGAGGATTCGAGAGCTTTGAGCAGATGTATAAGAAGAATTGCTCCTGATGCTCCGTAGGGATGTCCGTAAGCCAGTGCTCCGCCGAACCTGTTATAGATTTTACTGAGCGACGGATGCGCCATTTCGAAAAGGACATCAATGACAGCAAAGGCTTCATTGAACTCTATTGCGGATAAATCTTCATATCTCATCCCAAGCCGCTCAAGGAGTACGTCTGCGGTACGCATTGCACCGCGCGGGCTTTCATGGGGATCTCCTCCAACAGAAGCCGTTCCAAGGATACGGGCGGCAGCTTTTAGACCATGAGCTTTGGCATAACGCTCTGAAACGAGAACCGCAAAGGCAGCACCGTCATTTATGAGACAGGAGTTTCCGGCATTTGTAACCGTATTTTCCCCGAAAAGGAGAGGCAGACGGTCTAAAAGCCGCTGGTTCATGCGCGGACGTATGCCGTCATCTTCACTCCAGCCGTCTATCGGAACAATGATATCTGACAAAACTTTATCTGCCTGAGCCTTTGCCGCACGGCGATGGCTTTCAAGAACCCATTTATCAAGCTCCGCTTTTGTTATGTGCTCGCTTTGAGCCGTTTTTTCGGCACCCTGCAGCATTGTGTCGGGGGAGAGCTCTTCCGGGGCAAACTGTGCCGTTTTATACGCTCCGTCTTTTCCCGGAGTTTTGCCATATCTGTCGTCGTTTTTCGAATAAATGCGTGTGGGCTGAAGAGAGGCGCTTTCCAGGCCGCCCGCTATAATGACATCATCCTGCCCTGATGCGATTTTTGCATAGGCAACAGACATCGCGGCAGCCGCAGAGGCACACTGCATATCCACAGTCATTGCAGGCACACGTTCATCAATTCCTGCAGTAAGAGCCATAAGACGGGCGATATTGCCGCCTGTTCCTACCGCATTGCCTGCTATTATCCCTGAAATGTCCGTGAGATGATACTTTTTTATGAGCGCACTAAGTACCTCTCCCCCGAAGTTTTCGGGTTTTATGTATTTGAAATGACCGTTTTTTACAACAATGGGGGTCCGAAGACCCCCAAGTACATATACCTTTTCCATTTTTCTCACCGGTTTGCAAGAACTTTATTTACCTTTACTGCGATAAATGCGGCACCTATAGCCTTCATGATATCTCCCGGGATAAACGGGAAGACTGCCATTACAAGACCTTGCCAAAGCCCAACCTCCATTACGAGCATCATGGATATGAGACCGCCCACGTAAGAAAGGGGAACTCCGAATATGATGTTTACAAACGCATAACGTTTGAGATTGACGGCTTTGCCCTTAAAATAGCTTACAATCATATATGCAATCGGAAAAGCCAGATAGAAACCGCCCGTAGGCCCGAGCAGGGCGCCAAGTCCTCCCCTGCCGCCAGGGAAAATCGGAAGGCCGATTCCGCCCATCATTACGTATACGCAGATTGTGATAAAGGTCTGCTTCGGCGTGAGAACGAATGCAGTAACACCGAGGGCCATGGTAAGAGCGGTTACAAGCCCCGGGGTAAAAGGCAGCGGGAAGGAGATGAAGCCCGAAACACAGCAGAGCGCCACACAAAGCGCCATCTTGGTCATTGTCTGAACCTGTGATTCCTTGGATTGAACAGCTCCTTCTAGTGAAATGGTTGATTCCTGATTGACCATGTATATCCCTCTTATTCATCAAAGATTTATGTTAAAAATCATCGTGTCAGTGCACTGACAAGCTTATTATATCATGCGTACAGCAAACGTCAACTAATGGCTAGCATTAAGTTAACATTTATTATACGATATATATTTAATATGATGTGAAACTTTAATTTTTATTCATTGCGGCGGTTTTGCGCACATGATAGAATATGGGCAGTATTTGGAAGGATAACAGAAGGAGGAATAATCATGGGCAATCCGAAGTTATGCGTTGCCGGAGTCGGAGCTATAGGAACTCTTATTGCTGCCATGCTCGGTAAAAAATATGCAGATTCACTCAGCGTGATAGCGCGTGGAAAGCGTGCGGAATCATTCAGGGAAAAAGGTCTTGTCCTGCACAGTGATTTTTACGGTGAAGTTGTTTCACAGCCTGCAAATGTTGAAGAAAACGGAGAAGCACTGGGCGTACAGGATTTTGTTTTTGTATGCGTCAAAAATTATTCTCTCGATGCAATTGCGAAGCAAATAGCGCCATGTATCGGGCCTGATACGGTTATTATTCCTGTTATGAACGGAATTGAACCCGGGGACAGACTCAGGAAGCTGTTTCAGCAGGCACATGTGCTTGACAGCGTTATTTATACTATAACCGGGGCGCAGGAGGACTTTTCTGCGAAACAGTCGGGAACATATACATATATGTTCCTCGGGACAAAGGACAAGTACGAAACATCGGTAAATGCGGCCCATGCTCTGCATGAAATAATGAGGTCAGTTGATTTTGACTGCCGCTTTGCTGAGGATATCGAAGCGGAGATATGGAGAAAGTATATTTTGAACTGTGCCTTTAACACTATAACGGCACGCTATAAGACAAGTATCGGCCCTATCCGTGAGGATCCTGAAAAGCTGAAGGATATAAGGGGACTTTTTGAAGAGGCGTATGCGGTAAGCAAGGCTATAGGGATTTCCCTGCCTGAGGACCTGATTGAGAAGCAGTTTACCTTTATGACAACGAAGCAGTCTCCGAAAGCAACAAGCTCCATGGAACGCGATGTTTCCGCGGGACGTCCTACAGAGCTGGATGCTTTTCTCGGATCGCTGATTCGCAAGGCAAAGGAATATAGTGTGGACGTTCCTGTCTGCACACGATATTACAATGAATTAAAAGATATGAGTATATGAATGGCTGAAATAAAAATACCCCATCTGCTTTAATGCAGATGGGGTATTTTTATATTTATTTGGTTTTCAGATGTTTTGACAGAGCTGAGTAAATCGCATTTCTTTCCATTGGTTTAAGCAAAACTCCGTTAAACCCGAGAGAGTCTATCTTTACATTTTTCTCGGAATACACATCCGCGGTCAACGCATATATAGGAATTCTGACTGCATCTTCCCGGTCCAGTTTTCGAATAGTCTTCATGGCTTCTACTCCGTCCATGACAGGCATTTGAATATCCATGAGAATCACGTCATAAAATCCGGGTTCGGATTCATTGAATTTTGCCACGCCGTCTTTTCCATTTGCTACACTGTCAATTTCGAGGCCTATATCCTCCAGCAGCCGTTCTGCAATCATTGTATTGATTTCATTGTCTTCCACAAGAAGTACGCGGCCTGTCAGGGCTGTTTTTTTCATTTCGGAGGCATTAGATGTTTGTTCGACAGTGTTCGCCGGGTTGTCACCTTCACCCGGCAGTATTGCTTCCCAGGTGATTGAAGTCCCCTTCCCCACTTCACTCTCGATAGAAATTGTTCCGTTCATCAGCTCTATTAGCTTGGCAACAATGGACATCCCAAGTCCCGTGCTTACTGTTGTTTTATCCCGAAGAGGATTGTCCAGCTCCTGAGAGTATGGAGTGAAAATCTTCTTCAGAAATTTCGGGCTCATTCCTATGCCGGTGTCTTTGACGGTTACACGCAGCCTTACCCTTGAATCAGGCAACCGTTCTGCATCGTTGATGTATGTTACGGTACCGCCTGCAGGAGTATATTTTACCGCGTTGGATAAAAGATTCATTCCTATCTGGTTGAAACGCATTTTGTCAACGTAAATCGGGTCAACGGTATTTACTGACTCGATTTTGAAGGTGATTCCTTTTTTATCGCACATGGACTGAATCAAAGTGCCAAGATACTGTGAAAAATCTTTGAAAGTGTATGGCTCCGGATTAAGCTCGATATTGCCGTTTTCGATTTTAGACAGATCGAGAACATCATTTATCAGATTCAGCAGATATGTGTTTGCCGCGCGTATTTTCTGAAGCTCATCTTTGACTTTTTCTGGCTCGTTTATATCCTCCAGAGCGAAATTCGTCATGTTATTTATGATTCCAATTGGAGTTCGGATATCGTGGCTCAACTTTGAAATGAATTCCAGCTTTGCATTGCTCGCCCGCTCCATTTTTTTGAGCCTTTCTTCGGCATGTAGGGCTTCGCACGCTTTTTCGGAGAGAATGTTTGCAGTAACGGATAAAAGCTCTGCGGCACCTTCGATGCGTTTGCGCGGAACTATGGGGATTTCCTTCGCAGCTTCTATATAACGATCTTCGGGGATACCGAGCTCTTGTGCCAGTTTCTTTATTTTTTCCATATCCGGCTGCCGGTCAAAAGCCTGACCGCCCATAATGGCTCCGACATGTTTTCCGTCAGCCATGATTGGAGCGGTGAAGTTGATTAGACCGGTATGGCATCTTGAAATAACCATCTTCTGCGAGGCAACGGCCCGTTCCACATCGCTGCGGTCACATTCCTTGCATCGTCTGCGTCCTTCTTCGGAAAGGCGAGTATAGAGACAGTAATCTGCTATGTAATTGGATTTTATTATTCTGCCGTTTCTGTCCTCAGAGACGCAGCCCATGCCGGTGGCGGCAGCGAACTTTCTCTGCAGGCTCTTCAATTCGTCTATATCCAGCAGCTCTGAGAGATTTTTTGGTGTCATATTAATCAGTCCTGTCCTGTGTATAGGTTAAAACATCTTCATTTGAGTTAAAAATTATTCTCATATTTTATATTTCGTGATAGCTCTGTATTTTCCTGCATATATATCAAATTTACAAAAGAAAAGAGTCCATTTTTTAGAGATAAGTCCAATATTGGACTTATCTCTAAAAAATGGACTCTTTTGTACGAACTTTATTTGGAGAACTGTGTTTTGAGCATATCCTTTGTTTCCTGAGAAATATCTGCGTTCGCCAATGCCTTCAGAACAATTTCGCGGCATTTTTCTAAATCCTTTTTCGATACGCATATACCGAGGATTTCAGAATCCTTGGGCTTTGCAAATGAAAGCTGCATGTTGTAGGTGTGACGCTCAGGAGAGCTTTCGCTGAAAATCCTGTCAATGTCTTCGTTGGTCATTCCCTCTTTGAACTGGCGTGCATAAGCAATCGTAAGACGTGCGATGTAGCCAGAGTCAATCATGTGCTGCTGCACATCCGTGGAAAGACGGCAGAGATAGTCCGTAACCGTACGACTCATGAGATGGTCGCTGAAACGGTCCGCAAGTGCGGGAAGCAGGAATTTTGCAACTCGCTGATAGAAGAATACGGAGGAGCGCTTTATGCCCCAGCGTTCCGCAATACGCTGCGTTACTTTATCGTTAGCGTCACCGTAGCGGTGCTGGCGCCGTCCGATTTCTGCAAGGCGCCCTATGCAGCGTACACGGAGACGGACGGACTCTTTTGCGCGCTGGCACATGTTAGCTTCGATGATAATCTGCTGTGCCGTATCCTCTTTTATTTCGTCTTCACCGTAAATTTTTGCGGGAATCTCTTCCCATTCCTTTTTCTTGTCATCATCCGAGGCATCACGGCAGGCTTCAAATACGGAAGCGCGTGTATGCCCGGAGAGAATCATATATCGTCCGTTTGGACGTTTCCAAAGAGTGACCGGGTTCAAAAGACCATGGCAGATGATCGAATCAATCAGAAGCTCATACTGCTCCTTGTCCGGACGACCAAAGAAGTTCCAGTCGTTTGGAGCAGGATCCAGAAGAGAAAGCGGAACTTTTTTTTCGATAGAAGGCTCCGGGAAAAGATATTTGAATGCTTCAGTTGCGCCGACATCTTCGCCCTGGTACTGCGTAGGAGTTTTTTTGCTGAGTTCCTCCCTATGCTGCAGTTTGCTCTGGATGTTTTTTGACATTTTTATGGTTTCTTTTTTCTCTTCTTCAGTCATACCTGAAAGGAAGGATTTGGAAATCCCTGTGGTTGTATCCCGTGTGTTTGGGCTGACAAGATTAAGCTTCGACACGTTCGAGCACCTCCTCAATAAGCTTTTTATAAGCTTTAGTCGCTTTTGCAACCGGATATTTCAGAGTGACAGGCTGATCGTCATTGATTGCTCCGGCAACAGCTGCAGGATTTACAGGGATTTTTGTTTTGAGGACATAGTCCTTCCAGCTGTCACGTATGAGCGGCTCAAATTCATGAAGGGTGCGCGAGCGATCGTTTGCCTGGTTGAAGAAAACTCCTGCTACACGGATATCATGCTCGCCTTCTTCGCGGATTGGGGCGAGATATTTGAAGAGAGTATTTACGCCATCGATGGAGTTTTTGTCCGGAAGCATCGGGGCAAGAACCCAATCTGTTCCCATGAAAACCGCATCGGTAAAGCTGGAGAAGGACGGAGAAGTATCAACCACGACGTAATCGTACATATCAGCTTCCTTCATAATGCGTCGGAAGACATTTGCAGCAACAACAGAATTAACGGCAAAGATTACCGTATAGACTGCCTTGTTCAGCGGTTTTCCGCCGGAAAGAACATCGACCTCCGGAACTACAGGGCTCTTAACGATGTAGTTTTCCAGAGGAGCATGCTTTGCATCTGCGTTTCTGTTAACACGGTCAAGCAGGAGCTCGCCGAGGAGCCCTATATCATCTGTGGAGTCAATACCGAACTGCTGGGCGCAGTTTCCCTGCGGGTCCGTGTCAATAAGGAGGACACGCTTTTCCTTCAGGCTTAAAAGATGTGCAACAGCAGCAGCTGCGGTAGTTTTTCCAACTCCGCCTTTGTTGTTTGCTACGGTTATGACAACCGGTTTTTTCGTATCATTATTACTCATTTCGTTCACCTCTGCCTTTCATTCTAGTTTATTGTACCTATAAAAACAAGAAAAATCCAATAGAAAAACAAAAATCCAACAAAAGGACTAGAGTCCAACGCTTGGACTAATTTCCACAAAATGGACAATTTAGAGATTTATGCAATCAACTAAAAACTTTTAGAAGTTAGTAAAGGCAGGGATGAATTAAAGCATAAAAAAGCCGTGACAAAATTCCATAGAATTTGTCACGGCACCAACTGCGGGGATTAGCTAAAAAACTGTACAAATCATGCTTCACGCTTTTTGACCGGATGAATATGCCTGACGATATATTTGGCAATAAGCGGAAAAATGAGCATGATAAAAAGAAGGCGGGTTAACTGGTAGGCAGTCATGGTGGCTGTATCGGCATGTACCACCAGAGCAACAATGCCCATTTCAGCGAGTCCTCCGGGAGCTGTGCTGAGGAACATGGTAACAAGGTTTGCCCTCGTTACGTGCGACAGGAAGATTGCCATACAGCCTGAGGCGATGAGGACCATTATGACACCTAAAAGCAAAGTAAGTCCCATGCCGTTGTATTCACGAATTTTTCTGAGGTCTATGCTAGAACCGATATAAGCACCTACGAATACCTGAGCTGTATTGAGAAATGCAGTAGGGACCACAGGCGCGCTGCTTCCTGTAATAACGAGAAATGCCGCAGTGCTGAGAATAGGGCCGAGCAGTGACGCGGTAGGAAGATGTATCAGTTTTCCGATGAATGCCCCTGAAATTGCAACCACAGCAAAAGTCAGAATGACAGTTATATCCGGCGCATGATGAATTGCAGAAGCTGTCACGGCATCACCTGCGGGGAGAACGTGAATAGCAAGAAAAGGAATTGTGAAAACGACCGACAGCATACGAAGTGTCTGCATGATGGTAACGGCGGTAAGATCTGCATCAGGAATTTCATCCGCAAGGATTACCATCTGGGAAAGTCCTCCCGGAACGCAGCCTAAAAGGCAGCTTGTGAAATTTATCTTTGTATACCGAAACATCAGCCATGCAGCAAAAAGACCCGCGGCTATTGTAACAAAGGTAGCGAGAAGCATGAGCGGGAGATGCGTCAGAATCACCTGCCCGGCTTCCGCCGTAAAAGGCCGGCCCATTCCATATCCAAGAAGAATTAATGCGGCGTTGCGTATTTTTAACGACCACAGAAATTTTCTTTTCAATATATATGATGTAGCTGAAACAAAAAGAATCGGTCCAAGCGTCCACGGTAAAGGCGCATTAACAAGGGATAATAAAAATCCGCCCGACACTGCCAGTGCGAGTGTATAAACGAGCTGCATAAAATCACTCCATCAGTAGGATAAGAGCATTTTAGAGGAATCAGATTAAAATTGC
>JAILNL010000138.1 GCA_024691625.1 Schwartzia sp. (in: firmicutes) | reverse complement strand
AGTCGTCACCGATAAGGGTGAATGGGTTGCGTGTTATTTCTTTTGGTTCAATGGCTTTAAACATTGGAATTCTCCTTTCATGGTTAGTGTACAGTGTTTTCTTGCGGAATATCGTAGTTATCCGTGTGCAAATATTCGCTGTCTACGACTATACCGTTTTCGTAGGTTAGGCGGTAGGCGTCCACTGTGGGGTTAGGCCCCGTAATCTCCGTGGTGAGCCCGTATTCCCGCGCGTCAGCAGACGAGCCCAGGACAGCGACGGTAAGGGTGCCCCCGTTGGCTCCTGCGAGAAGATAGATACTGTGGGGCAGGTCGTTCCTGAAGCAGAAGTCAATCTGTCCGTCGGCTACCGTGGCATCAAGTCCCGCGGGAACGTAGTCCGACGGATAAAAATGCGAGGTGCGCACGGTGGGCGTCAGCCCTGCGAGAAGAATCGCGTTGTAGAGGGTGGAGCTTACCTGACATACTCCGCCGCCTATATCCTGCTCAACTTTGCCGTCAATGATAACGGGAGCGTCCAGATAGCCCTCGCTGATGACGCGTCCGCCTACGGCACTGTTAAAGGAAAATTCCTCTCCGGGCATAATCAGATTGTGGTCGAGCTTTGATGCCGCAATCTCGATATTTTCCCCTCGGTTGCTGTTGGGAGCATAGGAGGTCGAGAACTCTGACAGAGTAGTGTTTATTGAAGCGAACATTTCCTTGGAAGCCTTCGGCTTTACGGTTTCAACAGGGAGCTCAATTGTATGTGGAACGCGAAGGTCTGTGAGCATTTCGGATATGTTATCCCTCAGCGCGGAAACATCTACCGTGTACCCTTCTTCGGGAGGGCGGCGGTGTATGCCCGCGTTGTCAATCCAGACAAGTCCTTCTGTGGCAGGGCGGTCTATGGAGGCCTTTATCCTTTGCAGCTCCGCAGTAAGCAAGGCTTCGTCCCATACGCCCTTCAGTTTAATGGTTCGTCCGCGTATGGCGCAGTCAAGGGCATCAACTGTCCGCTGCAGCACGAGGCCCCTTCTTCCTGTGGAGAAGGCTTTTTCCAAAGCGGTTTCAGTATCCGCGGTGAGGCCTATTGAGGCGGCGGATATGGGGAACTGTCTTTTCCCGTCCGTGAGAACTATGGGTGTTTCAGGAATAAGGGCCTTTGCTTTTGCTTCGAAAAGGTGCTGTGCCTCTGCTTTTGTAAGCCCTGTCACGGGTTTATCGTCGAAACGGAGTCCGAAGGCAAGCCTGTCCTGCTGAATAAATCCGAAAATAAGACTGAAAAACGATATGGAAAGAAGCAAAGCGATTAAAAGGCAGAATGCCGTAAATATCAGTAACAGCCGGGATGTTTTCATTGGTATGGGGACGCTTTCTCCTTTCATCAAAAATGCCGTGCAGCTTATGCCGCACGGCGTTTTTTCTTATTGTTACTGGATGTTCATGGAAAGCTCAATGAACTTGTTTGCAAGTTTTGCTTTCTGGAGAACTTCCTCGGTGATATCTGCGCCGGCTTTAACGATTACAACACCGTTGTCCGTTACGATATCACGTGCAGCCTTCTTACCGAGCAGGAAACGGCGGTGACGTTCCTCAGATGCCTTGTCTGCAGCGGCTTCCTTGGACGGAGCTGTCGGTTTTTCCGGTTCCTGTTTCGGAGCTTCTTCTTTTTTAGGCTCCGGCTGTGGTTCAGGCTTTGGTTCCGGTTTAGGCTCCGGTTTTGCTTCAGGAGCAGGAGCTTCTTCCTTTTTCTCTTCCTGAGCAGGTGCTGCCGGAGCAGGAGCTGCAGCCGGTGCCGGTGCTACTGGTTCATTTTTTTTTTCGCTTTCCTCAGGAGGGTCAATGACAGTTACCTGTTTACCGAAAATGGAAACCTGATCGGAGCTGATTTCAGATGTGGAGCCGTCAGAAGCCGTAACTTCGCATTTTTCGACCTTGCCGCCCTCACCGATAAAGATTTCAGTGACTTTACCCTGAATCGTACCGGATTTTGTGATAGCCTTAGTTCCGATGACACGGATGTTTGCATCGAGCATAGGCTCGTAATCGCTTGCATCCTCAAGCGTAAGAATATTTTCGCTGGAAGTAATGGTTACTGCATCGTGACCGATTGCAATAACGGAAGAGTACGGCAGAAGCTTTACGCCGCGGTACCAGTCTTCGTCCTCGATTGTGATAGCAGCGACAGCGCCGTTTTTCGCATCAATAAGAAGCGTTTTGCTCATGCCGAGCTCGCGGCCTTCCGAAATGCTGATGATTGGTAAATTCAGGATTTCTACACTTTTCTTGGTCATTGGTAATTCCTCCTGTGTGTTTAATCCGTCCGGTTTTCTTTGAAGGAGGTTTCAATCTCCTGCATGTAATCCGGCGGGATTTTACGGAATGGTGTGTTTGGCACATTGTGCCGGGTTAATATATGAGAAACGGTATGCAGGTAGCGTATGTTCTTTTTGAACTCTGCCTGTATATCGGTCTGACCTTTCAGAATCGGAAGCGAAAGGGCTTCCTCATAGACGTCGGCGGCCTTGCTGTAGGAGCCGATATCCTTGTAGAGATTTCCGAGGTCGATAACAACGAACGGCGTATACGGGTCGTCGCCGTAAACATCGAGAGCCTTTCTGTAGGCTGCGGCGGCGAGCTTGTACGTGCCGGAGGTCTTCTGCTCCTGAGCGTAATCGAGGTAGTCGTCCAGAGTTTCGAGTGTCTCCGGAAGCGGCTCTGCAGGCTCTTCCTCCGATTCCTCAATGGGTTCGGGTTCTGCCTTGTCGGCTTTCTCGGATTCTTCAGCAGCTTCTGCTTCCTCTGCATCTGCGGCTTCTTCGTCAGCCTCTTCGGATTCCTCAGGCTCGCCAGGTGCAGTTTCAGCTTCTTCCTCTGCTCCGGTTTCTTCTTCGGCTTCGGTCTCTGCTTCGGGTGCATCCTCTGCAGCAGCTGCTTCGGGAACAATATCTGCGGCGGAAACCTCACCGATAATCTCTGAATCAGGCTCTGTTTCCTCTGCGGAAGATTCTTCCTCAGCAGGCTCCGGCTCAGGTTCAGGTTCGGGGTTCTGTTCTGCTTCAGCAGGCTCTTCCACGGGGGGTGCTTCAGCAGTCTCAGCCGATTTCGCAGCAGGTTCTTCTGCTGCCTGTTCTTCTTCGGTTTCTTCGGAGCTTTCCGTTTCCCCGCCTTCTTCCCCGAAGGTCGCAAGCGGGGCGTCCTCCTGCATTCCGGCAGCCAGAACAGTTCTTCGGATTCGGTATTCGTTGAATCCCGTCACGGCAGCCGACGCAACCAAAACAAAGGCCACGATGACCATAACATAGCTGATTGTCATATTCAGGGCAACGATGATGGCGGCAAAGTTAACAGCCACCGCGAGCACCGCACACATGACAAGAGCCCATCGGTCAACCTTGAGGCCGAAATATTTTGCGGCTTTATATAGAAGTAGGGTGCTGACAATCATAATAAAAAAAGCCAGCAGGAAATAATCCAAAGGGACTCACCACGCTTCCACAGTATTACCCGTCCAAACGCATTTTGACGGCAGCCGGTAAAGCCTTGCCATAATAGTAAAAAAATTATGGCAGAAAATCTCTCTATAGTATATCATCTTTGTAGGGAGAAAGGAAACGTGTTTTACATTGAATTTTCTTTTTTGAAGGAATTTTTGTAACTTATTTGAAAAGACAGAAACTCATAAGGGTATCAAGTGGGCTTAAAAGACAAGGAGGAGTGTTTTATGAAGGAAGAAGTGTTCAAGGTTGCGCTTGAGACAGGACTGCACGCGCGCCCGGCAGGTATTTTCGTAAAAGCGGCGGGAGCTTTCAAATCGCGCATTGATGTTTCGGCGCACGGGAGAACATCTCCTGCAAAGAGCATAGTAGGGCTCATGGGCCTTGGCGCGGAAAAGGGCGACGAGGTCACCATTCAGGCTGAAGGCCCGGACGAGGAGCAGGCAGTCAAAGCATTGGGTGCGTACTTGACTGGAGAAAAATAATACCATGTTAAAAAATCCCTTCGGTACAAATTTGTATCGAAGGGATTTTTGTGTTCTGAAATGAATCAATCCAGCGGGTCCGGACCGTATTCGTTTTCGCCATGGGTTCCCGGTACAAAAAGCAGATAAAGAGAAAGAATACAGCTGATAACGGACAGGGCTAAAAATAAATAGCCCAGCGGTTCATGGGGAGGGATAAAACCGTAATCCCCGAAAGGCGGCTGCCATGGGAAGAAGAATGCCGGCATAAAATACATAATAGCATCGATGCGCATGAGATTGTCAGCCCAAAAACCATCGCGTCCCATGTCGTGCAGACGGCGGGTGTTCAGCTTGAGCTGGAAAGGAAGCGTTACTGACGCTGCGAATGCAAGAACGAACTCTGTGGTTCTTGTACGGAATACATCATCGACGAATGACGCGATAACGCAGTAGATAATCATACCGAGGAGACCGACGACGAGAGTGCGTTTGAAATAACGCAGACGGTTAAGCCGCCCGTCCGACTTCATAAAATTTTCGTAGAAGCCTACATCAGGCGTGCGCTGCTTCTTCGGCGGATTGTTTTGCAGGACGGCGGATATGGTTGTCTGCTGCTGCGGAACTGCCGGCGCTGCCTGTGGTGTGTCTGCACCCGGAAGCTGTTTGCCGCACTCTCCGCAGAAACGCGAGCCTGCGGTGACTTCTTTGCCGCAGAACGGGCAGAATTTTACTTCACTCATTTTCATTTTCCTCCTTGTAAGAGAATCCTCTATCATACGAAACATCATTTTACATATATGAACGAAGAAAAGCAAGCACATGAAAAGTATACAATGTATTCTTCAGACAATTTTTGTTTTTTGCTGTATAATAGCATTTAGTTTTAATCAAATTCCAAGGAGGAGCATAAATGAAATTCACGAAAACTTTTGCGATTTTTATCGCGATGCTGACGCTCTGCCTTGCTTTGGCAGGCTGCGGCAAGAAAGAGGACCCGGAAACAAGCATGAAGGTCTACACGAAGGCTGTTCTGCATCAGGACGAAGACAGCCTGAAAAAGACGGGCTTCGACAAGAAGGACATACACGACACGCTGCTGAACAATTTTGCTGATGCATTCCTCAGCACAAGCGGCGGTTTATACAGCCGTGAGCAGGCTAACCGTATCGGTGAGGTTTACCTCAAAAAGCTTAAAAAGGTAGATATCGGAGCAAATGGCGGCACAGTAAATGGCGACACTGCCAAGGTAAATATTGTTGTAGGACAGATTGACATGAGAAAGCTGGGCGAGCCTGCAGTTATTTACCAGATGCAGAGAGAGCTTATGAGACACCCTGAGCTTCAGACAAGACAGCAGCAGACGGATTTCATAACGAAAATGCTCATTAAGATTCTTGAGGATATGCCTGTTGGCGGCGCGGTTCCTGTCAATGTAGAGTGCAAATACGACACTCTGAAGGGCATGTGGGTTCCGAAGGATCCTGACCGCTTCATGGAGGATCTTGAGGACGCAATCGTTAAGACGTTCTGATTAAGTGAATGCCTTCTCCTTTTGGAGAAGGCATTTTTAATGCGTTCATTTAATGAAGAAAGTTTGTTCAGACAGTAAAATAAAAGGGCTGCATACCGTATTTCTTTTGACATGAGAAACACTTTTGGATAAAATTTAGTGTGCCGATTGTAAATTTGTAAAAAATATTTATTAAACCTATTGACATAGTAGGAATATTTGTTATAATCTAAACATACTAAGTTTGTATGTTTAATCAGACAGATATTTCAGAAAAAGAGAGAGGGTATCATCATGGCAAAAGAAAGAGAATTCAAATTTGAGACACTTCAGCTGCACGTCGGACAGGAGCAGCCGGACCCGGCAACAGGCGCGCGCGCAGTTCCTATTTATCAGTCCATGGCATTTGTTTTCAACAACGCTCAGCATGCGGCTGACCGTTTTGCTCTGAAGGACGCGGGATTTGTTTACGGACGTCTGACGAACCCGACGGAGGACGTTTTCTCCCGCCGTATCGCGGCTCTTGAGGGCGGCGTCGCTGCTGTCTCCGTTGCTTCCGGCGCAGCTGCTATCGCATACGCTTTGGAGGCTCTCGTACATACGGGACAGCATATCGTCGCAGCTACGACA
Source organism: Schwartzia sp. (in: firmicutes) (assembly GCA_024691625.1). Classification (GTDB taxonomy): domain Bacteria; phylum Bacillota; class Negativicutes; order Selenomonadales; family Selenomonadaceae; genus Schwartzia. Next base: position 1,553 of record JAILNL010000138.1, on the reverse strand, counting down.
ATCTACGGCGGTACGTTCAACCTGCTCCAGCATACGCTCCCGACTCACGGCGTTACTACGACGTTTGTTGACCCGACAAAGGGACCCCAGGTATTCGAGGAAGCTATCAAAGAAAATACGCGCGTTGTTTACATCGAGACTGTCGGCAACCCGAACGCAAACCTCATTGATATTAAAGCTGTTGCTGATATTGCGCACAAACACGGTCTGCCGCTGGTAGTTGACAATACCTTCGCTACACCGTACCTCGTCCGTCCGATTGAATACGGCGCAGATGTTGTAGTCCACTCCGCTTCCAAATATATCGGCGGGCACGGCACCACACTCGGCGGTGTCATCGTTGACGGCGGCAAGTTTGACTGGGTTAAGAGCGGCAAATTCCCGCAGCTGGTCGACCCGAACCCGAGCTACCACGGCATCAGCTTCGCAAAAGATGTAGGAGCTGCGGCTCTCGCAACATATATCCGTACGCTTACGCTGCGTGATGAGGGCGCTACGCTTTCTCCGTTCCATGCGTTCATTCTCCTGCAGGGCACAGAGACGCTCTCCCTGCGTGTTGACCGCCACACGGAAAATGCGCTCAAGGTCGTCGAGTACCTCGAAAAGAATCCGCATGTCGCAAAGGTCAACCACCCGTCCCTCAAGAGCCATCCGGATCACGAGCTCTACAAGAAATACTTCCCCAACGGCGGTATTTCCATCTTCACCTTCGAAATCAAGGGCGGAGAGAAGGACGCACAGAAATTCATCGACCACCTCAAGGTATTCTCGCTGCTGGCAAACGTTGCAGACGTCAAGTCCCTCGTTATTCACCCGGCAAGCACGACGCATTCCCAGATGACCGACGAAGAGCTTTTGAACTCGGGCATCACCCGCACAACAATCCGTCTCTCCATAGGCACGGAGCATATCGACGATATCATTTGGGACCTGGACCAGGCTTTCAAGGCTCTCGACTAATATCAATAGTAAAAATAATCCCGAGGCGTTTTTCGCGCCCCGGGATTTTTTATGCGCAATATAGTCTTTCAGGTATATACGATTTTGATGCCCTCGGCAAAATCATGAATATGCCTGATTGAGAAAACTGTAACTCGATTTTTCTTATTCTGCCAAGGATTATTTGATTTAATATTTTCATAAATTAACTTGACAAGTTTACACATGAAGTATATGATAGGAAACATCGCAGGATAAATATATGTCCGCGTATAATAGACAATTTGGAGGGATTTACAATGGAAAGATTGAAACAGGCATCGCATTTATTGGCATCGCATACGGCGGGATTCGTCATTATTGCGGCCATTATTGCTTTTTTTGTGCCGCAGATGTTTGGCTGGGTAAAGGGGATCAGTCAGATTATCATTCTTTCCGTGATTATGTTCAGCATGGGTCTTACCCTTACATTAGATGATTTCAAGGTGCTGGCTGCCCGTCCCTTTGATATTTTCATCGGTGCTGCCGCGCAGTATCTCATCATGCCGTTCTCCGCATATTTCCTTGCCAAAGGCCTCGGCCTTTCCAATGAGATTGCGGTTGGCCTTATTCTC
>JAILNL010000101.1 GCA_024691625.1 Schwartzia sp. (in: firmicutes) | reverse complement strand
CCGCAAAATGTTTTAAGGCATATAAAAGAGCCGTACCCCTTCTTCGGGTACGGCCCTGTTTTGCTTTACAGCTTGAATTTTCCTGTTTCGTGCGAAAGGTCCGTAGCAAGTGTAGCAAGTGCCTGTGAAGCCGATGCTATTTCCTCACTGGATGCGGACTGCTCCTCCGCCGCAGCGGAAATAGTCTGTGTGTGCTCGCTTGTCTTGCGGCTTACCGAATCGATATTTTCCACCGCGCCTACGATATTCTTCGTACCTTCAGAAACAGTCGATGCCGATGCACTGATGGAACGCATCTTTCTTTCGATATCGGTGACCATCTCCATAATACGTTCGAACTGCTCGCCGACACTCTGTACCGCCTGCGCTCCCTGCTGTACCTCAAGCGTTCCTTTCTCCATGGCGGCTACAGCTTCCTCTGTATCGTTCTGTACTGAACCGATACGGTTTTTAATCTCCTCAGCTGCCTGTGCCGACTGCTCGGCGAGCTTCCTGACCTCTTCGGCAACCACAGAGAAGCCTCTGCCGGCTTCGCCGGCACGGGCCGCCTCGATAGCGGCATTCAAAGCAAGAAGATTTGTCTGATCTGCGATGCTCGAAATTGTTTCAACAATCTGTCCAATCTGCTGTGAATTATCCCCCAGCTTCTGAACGACGCCCGCAAGATTTCTCACGACCTCTTCAATACCCTGCATGCGCTCTGTCGCCGTGCTCATGAGCTCCTCACCCTGACGGGCTGCCGCCGCTGTCTCTGCAGTATCTGCAGCGACCTCCTGAGCCTGTGCCGTCATATTATTGATATCGTTGGAAACAGTCTCAACATTATTTTTCGCCCCATCAACATGTACGAGCTGCTTCTCCATGCCATCAGCAACCTCGGTAACAGTCTGAGCAACCTCCGTTGCCGCCTGCGCGGCCTGCTGTGCGCCTGCCGTCAGCTCTTCGCTGGACGCCGCTACCTGCTCTGCGGATTTTTTGACCTCGCCGATAAGTGTCCTGAGATTTTTCCCCATTACATTCATTCCGTCGCAGAGCTGACCAAGCTCATCCTCGGAGTCAACCTCAAGCGGCTGCTGGTTCAGCGTACCGCCGGCCATTTCTCCCACACGTCCTGCAAGCATCTGCACAACACGCACGATACGGGACGAAAAACGCAGGCATGCAAAAATTATGAGCAAAACTCCGATAACAGTCGTGACCGCATACATGATGCGCATACGGTGAAGCTCAGCAAACATAAACGACTCAGGGATAGCAAGTCCGACTACCCAGTTCACATCAGGAACCGTAGCATATGCAAAAACATGCGGTTCGCCGTTCTTTGTTATCATAAAGTAGCCGCGCTCATTTTTCATCATCTCGTCATAGTGCTTCGCCATAACGGCATCTCCGCGTATATCGGAGAAAATCTCTTCCCCTCCGGCACTGCCGAGAATCTTTCCTGTTGCCTTCTCGAATATAATTCCAATTCCCTGCTCCCGGTATTTAAGCTCGGAAGCAATTCTTTTAAGGCTTTCCAGTCCCACATCCATGCAGACAACGCCCGCAAATTTATGGTCCGGCATATAATACGGAACTCCGGTTGAAACCACAAGCTGCTTTGTCTGAACGTCTTCATAGGCTGTTGTGTAAATAGTCTTTCCTGCCGTCTTTGCGCCCTTGTACCAATCTCTTGTGCGCGGGTCGAACAGGGCTGTCAGATCCTCTTTCGAATCAATTGCCTGTCCATTCTCACGGCCAATCATAATCGATGCGATTTCCTTATCCCCGTTTGCAACACTCAATCCCCGCTGGAGCGTTGCAAAATCCGCATTCGGACCTGCGGCTGCCGCATATTCCGCAGTTGCCTGCGCTATGCTTGCCTTCTTACTGAACCAGTTATTGATCTGCTCGCTGCGCACAAGAATTGTGGAGCGCATTCCCCTCTCAATGCTGGCTTCAAGATTCGTTGATGCGGTGTAATAGCCTACGATTGCCACAATCGCCATCAACGCGCCCGCGAGGCCTGCGAGCCCTACGAACTTCTGTCTGATTCCCATTCTCATCATGTCCTTTCCTTAGGCTGAAATAAAAACTAATCCTCATTTTAAGATTTACTCAGAATATTTTCAATATACACAAAAGCCCCTCAATAGTACTTTTTTCTTATTACAGCTACATCTTTAGGACCAAATCAGGAATCAATCCAAAATAGGCATAGACGCAAAAAAAATCCCCGAGACACAAGTCTTGGGGATTTTATTGGACAAATATTACAGCAGGTCAAAATTAATGAGCTTGGCTCCGAAAATTCCATCGACGCCTTTGACCTCTTCCATAACTGCATCAGGAATATCGTTGTCAACGATGAGGACCATGATATTCGTGCCCTCCTGTTCCGTCTTAGACA
>JAILNL010000088.1 GCA_024691625.1 Schwartzia sp. (in: firmicutes) | reverse complement strand
CCCTTCTGAAAAAAGAATGAGGACATAAAGACCTGTTCGGCAACATCCTGCGCACTGATATTGTCTTCCAGATGCTTTTCCATGTAATCAATAGCTTTCCGAATGCAGGTTAGCCACTCCATTTGTCACACTCCTTCTCTTGTTATGGTTTTATTCTATACGGAGCTTCAAAAGATATCCTGTCAGTTTATGTCCAATTTTGTCTGGATTTACGTATGTAAGCAGATTAATTTTACAACGCTATGATTTCTTAATTCTTTTTCCGTGAATCTCGCAGTCCAAAAGCCTTGTGCCGTCTGCTTTTATCATAACGTTTTCCCATTTGAAAGAATCGCTTGTTATTTCTGAAAAAATCCAATAGCTGTAGTCTTCATCTAAGACTTTGCCGACAAGCCTGTCGCCTTCTTTTGAAAAGCGCAGCCTTTTCATGCAATGGTCGCAGGTGTAGCAGACGTCGTAGCATTTTTCGGTTTTATTAAACATGCGGAGTGAAGAGCCGTATTCGCCATCAGGCTGCGGGCTTGCTTCTTTTGTCGCTCTTGAAGGAAAAATAAAAATATCTTGAATGCCGGCGCCTTCAAGCACTCGCCTGAAAATCCATTCGCCTTTTACGTGCCGGGCCTGGCCGCCGTAATTATCATCGTAATCGCAGTCCCAGTCGCCGATGAGCGGCGCGAACCAGTCGAATTCATCCGGTATTTTGTCTGTTTTTTCGCTTAGCAGAGCTTGAGAGAATGTGTCCATATTTGCCCCCTGTTTTGTCTTCATTTCTTTGATAAAATCGTGTTGTGTTTAAAATACTACGTTATTTTTGTAAATTCAACCATCTATATATCCTTACTCCGACAATTAAAAATAGTCAAGCTTTGATTTGTGTGAAAGCCAGCCCTGTATTGCAGGGCGATCCCCTTCCTTTTTCTGTATTTATGCTGTAGTATATACGGCATGAAAGCACGGTTCGTTCAGTTTTGGTCATTTGTCTTTCAGGTAATCAGAAGCAGCCTTGTGATGGTGCTTCCGGTCATTTTAATCGGAAGTTTTTCCGTTCTTCTCTGCTATTTCCCGATTCCTGCGTATCAGAATTTTCTCTCAACATTCGCGGGCGGCGCGGTCCAGAATCTGCTTTTTATAATTCAGCTTTCTACGCTGGGCCTGCTTCCCGTCTACATGACGGCGGCAATCAATTTATGCTATACGGCTTCGTCGGAAGAAGGGCAGTGGCTTTCGGGCCGGCTGGCAAGCCTACTTTCCGCGCTCACGGGCTTTTTCATCCTTTCCGGGGTTTTCACTGCGGACTTTGACATAAAGGCGTTGAGTAGCCAAGGACTTTTCAGCTCGCTCCTTGCGGGTGTTTTCGCATCCGTCTTGTACCAGAAGTTCAGGCGGATTTTCAGCAAGCGCCCGGGGCTTTTCATCGAGGGGGCGGATTCGGCTTTCAACGCTTCGTTCCAGGTCCTTCTCCCCTATCTTTGCGTTCTGTTGGTTTTCCTTTTCGCGAATTATCTTATTATCGTGATTTTCGGCGTTTCTGGAATTCAGGATTTGTTCATCAAGGCAGTAACTTCTGTCTTCTCAAAAATGCGACGCTCTTTTGCCAGCGGATTCCTGTTCATCCTGCTCGTGTCGCTTTTGTGGTGCTTTGGCATTCACGGGAACAAGGTGCTGGACACGGTTGTAGTGGATATGTTCGGTCCGGTTCTTCCCGGCGAAATTGTCTCAAAATCTTTCATAGACATTTTTGTCTACATCGGCGGGACGGGAACGCTCCTGGGGCTTGTGATTTCTCTTTTTATTTTCGGAAAGACGGCGAATTCAAGGAAAATCGCAAAGCTGTCTTTCGTTCCATTGCTTTTCAATATCGGCGAGCTTACCCTGTTCGGCTTCCCGGTGATTTACAATCCCTTTCTGATCGTACCGTTCGTTGTTGTGCCAGAGCTTTGTTATTCCTTTGCCTTTCTTATGGCGAGAGTGGGATTTTTGCCTGCCGTGATGAGCGAGGTGAACTGGACGACGCCGCTTTTTTTGAGCGGGTTCCTTGCGACGGGTAGCATGAGGGCGGTTTTCATCCAGCTTGTGAACCTTGTGATTTCAGTTGCGGTCTATACGCCTTTTCTGATTCTGTACGAAAAGAAATATATGAGCACGCTCTCCCGCTCAATGGGACTGCTGGACACGGAAAGCCTTGCCCGCGACTATGCCCTCGACCGCCTGAGCGAAGGCATTGTCGCGGTGGACGAGCTGGGGACGTTGCGCTTCTTCAACAAGCCCGCGCTGTCGCTTTTCCCTGCACTGGAGCATGACGTTCGGCAGGTGACGGAGATTCTGGACCGTACGATTGCCACTCATGAGACGCTTTCGGTCAACGGCAGGAGATATACGCCGGAAAAAAACGCTCTGCTTAATGGGGGCAGCGGGGCTGGCACCATCTATTCGCTCATCGACGACACCGAGCACTACCGCCACGTGGAGGAGCTTGAGGAGCAGAAGCTCATCGCCGACCGAGCGAACAAGTCAAAGTCCGCCTTCCTCGCCGTAATGTCTCACGAAATCAGAACTCCGATAAACGCAGTGCTGGGCATGGACGAAATGATACTGCGCGAGAACACGGACGAGGCGACGCTTTCTTACGCGCAGGACATACAGACGGCGGGGCAGACCCTGCTGAGCCTTATCAACGACATCCTCGACTTTTCCAAAATCGAGGCGGGCAAGATGGACATTATTCCGGTGGACTACAGCTCCGCCACAATGCTGAACGATCTGGTGAACATGATTGAACCTCGCGCGGAGAAAAAAGACCTGCGCCTCATCGTCCAGGTGGACCCCGCGCTGCCGGAAACGCTGCACGGCGACGAGATTCGCGTCAAGCAGGTCATCACCAACATCCTGACGAACGCCGTCAAGTACACGGAGAAAGGCAGCGTTACCCTCTCCGTGGCTTTTGCGAAAACCAGCGGGGAATGCGGCAATCTCTGCGTGTCCATCGCCGACACAGGAATTGGCATAAAAGAAGAAGACCTCAAAAAACTGTTTTCCGCATTCGAGAGAATCGAAGAAAAACGCAACCGTTCCATCGAGGGTACCGGCCTTGGCATGAACATTACCCAGCAGCTGCTTGCCATGATGGGCAGCAAGCTTGACGTGCAGAGCGTATACGGCAGCGGCTCCACCTTTTCGTTCGACGTGGAGCAGGGGGTTGTCTCCTGGCAGGCTATCGGTGACTTTGCCGAGGCGTTGCGGAAAGCAAAGGCTTCTCGCACGCGCTACCACGAGCGGTTCACGGCACCAGAGGCTAACATCCTCGTCGTGGACGACACGCCCCTGAACCTTAAGGTCATACGGGGGCTGCTCAAGCAGACGAAGATATCGGTCGTCACGGCAGAAAGCGGTGCGGAAGCCCTTAGTGCCGTGGCCGCACAGGACTTTGACGTGATTTTTCTTGACCACCTGATGCCCGACATGGACGGAATCGAGACCGTCGCCCGGTTGCGGAGCGAGACGCGGGCTGGCATGCTCCATACTCCGATCATCTGCCTGACGGCGAACGCGGTTTCGGGAGCGAAGGAGGCATACATCGAGGCAGGCTTTACGGATTACCTGACAAAGCCGATCGAGTCCGCAAAACTCGAAATCATGCTGCTCACCTACCTGCCGGAAGAAAAAGTACATTTGACTGAAGGAAATGGCGGGACTTCGGGGCAGGATGAGAAGGCAAGCAAGCAAGATGAGATGGCTACCGGGCATGAAGAGGCAGCTGACGGACAGGACACTCAGACAATGCCCGATTCTTTTGCAGAGCTGTTCGCGCAGCCGGAGGAACTTCCCCAGTGGCTTTCCGCACTGCCCGGTGTGGACGCGGAGGCGGGAGTGCGTGCCTGCGGCTTCCTTGAGACCTATCTTGATGTCCTGAAGACCTGCAAGGAGACGCTGCCCGATACGATGGCAGAAATTAAGTCCGCCATGCAGGGCGGTGACTGGCGTGCGTACACGATAAAAGTTCACGCCATAAAAAGCTCCCTGCGCATCATAGGCGATGCGGACGGTTCCTCGATGGCCGCAGACCTGGAGGCCGCGGGCAACGCGCAGGACGAAGATCGCATCCGTAGCGGAACGCCGGAACTGCTCGCGCGGCTGGGCACTCTTTCCGATGCGCTCAATGCCGCCTTGCCGGACTCCGGCGGGCAGCAGCATCCCGGAGCTTAAGTTGCAAAACGCTTGTAAACCGCCGTTTATTGCTATCAGGATGCCGTGGAATTCTTCCATCCGGGGCAGGAACTCGTTCGCCATCGTCCTCTTCCAGCTCTGGCACGCGGAATTCCTATTTGAAAAGAGGCTGTCCGCTTCAGGAGGATCTTCCTGCCAAGCTTTTCCGCGATGTAGCGGGCTAAGCTCTGTCTTTCCGCTCCTGATGAGTCCCATTTTCAGGTGGTCGATGGAAAGATAAGGAAGCTGATATTTTTCAAGCATGCGCTGGGCGAGTAAAGTTTTACCGGTATGTGAAGCACCAGTGATTATGATTATCATCTGCTTAAACTCAAGCTCCTTTATCTGACCAGTCATCATACCAAGGCGCCTTTGTAAAAACGCCGGTGAATACTTCTTTGATTTTTTTCTTTCTCATCAAGGATTACTCTTTTCAGGTTGAACATCAAGCCTCCTTCTTTTTCAGCCGCAGCTATAGATTAGCAGAAAAAGGCAGGACGTGTCACCACCCGTCACGTGTCTGGAACTGCCTCTTGTCCTTTTCTTTTCCAGTTGCTAGAATTGAATCATGGTGAGACTGACTGAGCTGATTCAAATTCCTGATGCGAAGAAAATCCGAGTGATTATCGATACCGATGCCGCATGTGAGGCTGATGACCCCTTTGCCATTGCGCATGCACTGATGAGTCCCATTTTCAAATGGTCGATGGAAAGATAAGGAAGCTGATATTTTTTCAAGCATGCGCTGGGCGAGTAAAGTTTTACCGCTATGCGAAGCACCATTGATTATGATTATCATCTGCTTAAACTCAAGCTCCTTTATCTGACCAGTCATCATACCAAGGCGCCTTTGTAAAAACGCCGGTGCATACTTCTTCAATTTTTTCTTTCTGATCAAGGATTACTCTTTTCAGGTTGAACATCAAGCCTCCTTCTTTTTCAGCCGCAGCTATAGATTAGCAGAAAAA
>JAILNL010000054.1 GCA_024691625.1 Schwartzia sp. (in: firmicutes) | reverse complement strand
CCTGCTGACATCAGGTGCACGTATGGGGCGTATTCACGGAGTTGTTATGAAGCACCTTTTGGAGGTCTTCGCATGGAAGACTGTCGTAATGGCAGAAAAGATTCAGCTTTTATCGCAGAAGACGTTAAGAGAACGGATAGTTTTATATCTGCAGCAGAAAATGTGGAGGCAGGGGGTGGAAAAGGTCCATATCCCCGGACGCATCCAGATGGCAAAGGAACTGGAGTGCAACCGATGTGCGCTCACGCGCGAGATTTCTCTGATGAAAACAGAGGGGCTTCTTGCCTTCGAGGATGACTGGATGCAACTGTGTGTGGAGAAGCTCCTATGAAAACGATTGCGTTTGAAGAAGCAGAGAAATCCTTCAGTGGAAGAAAGATTCTGCGTAATTTGTCAGCAGTCTGCCTGAGCGGGCAGATTACGGCGGCTGTCGGACCGAACGGCAGCGGTAAGTCAACGCTTTTGAAGCTGGCGGGACATTTCATGCTTCCTGACAGCGGAAGTGTCACGGTAAGGGAAGAGGACGCGGTGCTGAAGGGTGAAGCCCTTCGTATGTCTATCGCGTACATGTCGCCGGAATTAAGGCTTTATCCCAGGCTTACCGCGCGTGAAAATCTTTCGTTTTTCCTTGGGCTGCGGGGAGTTCCTATAGATGACAGGTTGTATGGTGATGTGCTGAACCGTGTCGGGATGCTTCCGGAGACCATAGAAAGAACGAGGGTAGGAGAATTTTCCACGGGTATGCGCCAGCGTCTTTTGTTTGGCTTGATGCTCGCATCGAATGCGGATATATGGCTTTTGGATGAACCGGGAGCAAATCTGGATGATGAAGGCCGTGCCATGATGCTTCGTGAGATGCGGCGCGGTGCGGAGGAGAACAAACTTATACTGCTCGCGACTAATGACAGCCGGGAAAGGGGGGCGGCAGATGAGGCCATCGACCTTTCAGAGCATTAAACTGGTACTTCGAAAAGAAATTACGACCGGCTTGCGCTTTCGTGCTGCTTGGGCGGCAATGCTTATGTTTTCATTCACGTCGCTGGTATGCATTAGCTTTGCGCTTGCCGGAACGGCAGCGGAGCCAAAGCTTCTGGCAGCGCTTTTGTGGGTGCTTTTGTTCTTTTCTTCACTAGCGGGTTCTGACCGTGTGTTCTCTGATGAAGAAGCAGATGGAACGCTTATGGCGCTGCGCGTATATGCTCCTTCTCAGGCAGTGCTTTTCGGAAAGCTTCTTTACGAATTTTTTGTATTGACCGTTATCACCGTTTTCCTTTTGCCGCTTTTTATAGTCCTTCTGGGCGCGGAAACGAAGGAAATGCTGCTTCTTCTTTGTACGGTGGGAGCAGGGCTTTGGGGTATTTCGGCGGCGGGAACGCTGCTTTCTGCACTGATTGTCGGAGCAGGGGTTCGAAGCGGTCTGTTTTCCGTATTGATGCTCCCGGTGATTCTGCCGGTTTTTATTCCGGCAATTCGACTGACAGAGGCGGCGTTTGGCGGAACCGTGGTATCACTTAACTTTTTGGGAGGAATCCTTCTGTACGATATGATTCTGTCTGTGGGGGCATCAATTTTATTTGACTATATTTGGTATGCGGAATAGAAAATGGGGGGAGAGAAGTGCTGGGGCTTTGTATAGCAGTGCTGACTGTGGTCGTTCTGGGAGCAGTATGTTTTGCCGTGCCGCCGGCTGAGGGACTCGGTGAACTGGTGCGTATCGCTTTTTTGCATATTCCTGCGGCGTGGGTATCTGTCATTGCTTTTTTTATGAGTGCATGGTGGGCCGCGTCATATCTTCGCAAGGGTGAAATACGCGATGATGCGCGTTCGTTTTCGTCTGCAAGACTAGGATTTATTTTTACACTGCTGGCTGCGGTCAGCGGAGCCGTGTTTTCAAAGCTTACATGGGGAGCGTATTGGAATTGGGACCCGAGGCAGACGACGATTCTTGTGCTGCTTTTAATTTACGGGGCTTATCTTACACTGCGGTCCGCAATGGAGGAACATGCCCGCAGAGCCAGGGTGTCGGCGGTATATTCACTGTTTTCATTTCTGACCGTGCCGTTTCTCGTATTTATTGTTCCGCGACTGTATTTTTCACTGCATCCGACACCGGTCCTGAACGGCAGCGGCTCTGTAGATATGGAGCCGGTGATGCTTCTGACGTTATTTGCGGCAGTCGCGGATGCGACACTCATTTATGTCTGGCTGCTATTGAAGAGTTCACGTAAGGAGGAAAAGATATGAACAGGAAGGCTCTTTTGGCTGTCCTTTTACTGGCGTTCGTAGGATACGCCGGGTGGAGCTTCGTGAATTCTCTGACCCCGTACGTCGGCATTACGGCCGCGAAAAAAACATCGGGCAGCGTACAGGTTAAGGGGCTTTTGGATGATAGGGGAAGGATTCCTCACATGGAGGGCAATACCTTTGTGTTCTTCCTGAGGGACGAGGAAACAAATGAGACTATGATGGTACGGTATAAAGGCGCAAAGCCGGATCAGTTCGATCAGGCACATCATATTGTGGCGGTGGGGAAATATCATGCCGGCGCGTTTCATGCGGAAAAGCTGCTTATCAAGTGTCCGTCAAAATACGAGAAGCAGAAGGGAAAATAAAAATGGCAGGATTTGTCTTTTTGAGTGTTATGCTTATCACATCTACAGGAGCTGTCCTGTGCTATGGAACAGAGCGGGAAAAATCAGGACGCTTGGGCAGGGTGCTGGTATATCTGGCCTTCTTTGCGGCACTTGCCGCGTCAGCCATACTCATGGGCTTTTTGCTGACAGATCGTTTCGACATTGCCTATGCAGCATCCTATTCCTCGAAAAATCTTCCTTTGATGTATAAGATTTCAGCATTTTGGGCAGGACAGGAAGGATCGTTCCTTTTGTGGCTGCTCATACATGCGGCTGTGGGTGCATGGCTTGTCTGCCGTGGAAGAATGAAATCCGGTGGAGTGACGGTCTACCTTTTGCTCCAAATCCTTCTGACTGTACTGTGCATTGAAAAAAGTCCCTTCCGCCCTATAGAGGAAACGGTGCTTGACGGGATTGGGCTTAACCCTTTGTTGCAGGACCCATGGATGGCAGTTCATCCACCGATTATTTTTGCCGGATATGCGCTTCTTGCCGTGCCGTTTTCATACTGCTGCGGTGCTTTGCTTGAAAAGGACACGGGAACGGAATGGTTGAACTCTGTGCGGAGATGGGGGCTTTTTGCGTGGGCATTCCTGGGCGCCGGCATCTTTATCGGAGGCTATTGGGCGTATAAGGTTCTTGGATGGGGAGGTTATTGGGGCTGGGACCCGGTGGAAAATTTCTCGCTTGTACCGTGGCTTGCTGCAGGAGTCCTGCTTCATGTACTGTGTACGGCAAAAATCAGGCCGGCATGCCTTTCTATGGTTCATCTGTCTGCAATATTTACGTATGCGCTGGTGATTTACGGAACGTTTCTTACCAGAAGCGGTATTTTGGGCGATTTTTCAGTTCATTCCTTCAGCGGGACCGGAATAGGCCTCATGCTGGCGGCTGCGGACGGAATCGTACTGCTCGCCGGACTCATTCTGCTGATTGTGAGGGCGGGGCTTCTTCCGCAGGGAAAAATGTATACGGCGCACGGCAGCCGTGAGTTTTTTATGCTGCTCGGGTCGCTTTTGCTGGTATTTGCTTCAGTGATTGTCTTTATAGGAATGTCAATGCCCCTTTTGACGCAGCTCATAGGGAAGCCTGCAGCGGTCGATACAGATTTCTACGTGAGGACATTGATGCCTCTTGCCGTGGTTCTTGTGCCCGTTATGGGAATCGGAAGCCTGAAACGATGGGGTGAACAGCAGGATAAAGAAAAGCTTATTCTGCCTGCAGGATTATTTGTGCTGGGTATTATGGCTGCACTTTTCACCGGACTTCGCTCGCCGCTCCCGGTTCTGCTCGCCGGCGCTTCGCTTTTTGCTGCCGGGTGTGTTTTCCTTGCAAAGAAAAAACAAATGATGAGATGGGGCGGGTGCACTGCCCACCTTGGCGTGGCAATCGGGCTTTTCGCAATCGTGCTTTCCGGCAGCGGAAGCCGTCAGGTCTCACAGGAATTTGTCACAGGGATATCTCAGCAGCTTCTGGGACATGAAATTACCTACGAAGGACAGCGATTTATGGAGGATGGTTCGGAAAAGCGTTATGTTTTTCGCGTGGACGGAACGGAATACTCCGCGTTGACAAAGCTGCACGCAAACGGTGAGGACGCGGCGCGTGAGCCTGCTATAGGGCACTTTGCCGCGGACGATGTATATATAGCGCCATCACCTGCAAGCGCCGACCGCAGGGAAATGCTTTTGAAACATGGAAAAATTGCCATGGATGATACATATGCGTACCGTTTTGAATCCGCTGAATACGAAGAAAATAATGACGGTACAACGCTCGTGACGGCTGATGTAGAGATTACTGACGGAGAACGTGTAGAGCATGCAAAGCCCTGGATACGCGCAACAGCCGAAGGCGGTACGTCCAAGCCTGTTGACGTGTTTGGCGGAGCCGCACGCATCCGTTTGACAGGGGTATCTGCAGACGGCCGAATGATACGTATGGAGTGTCTGCCGTCTTTGGAGTCGGAACAGGTTATGCCTGTGACGGCATCGGTAAGTACAAAGCCTCTTATATGGCTTTTATGGCTTGGTACAGTGCTTGTTACAATGGGGTGTATAAAAGCAGCAAAAGAATAAAATCGGAAAGTCGGGGAAGAATGTTTCCCCGGCTTTTTGTTTATATGCAATTAAAAGCAATTGGTTTTGTTGTAAAAATTTTCTATAAAAAGGTTGCTAGTGCAACATACGGTTAATTTTTACAATGCTATAATGAAGACAAATGAAAGGAGGGGAGCGGAATTGGATTTCAAACAGTATGTTTCCGAGCATACGCTGAAGTGCCTGGCGGGTGGATTCGTCATAGGTGCTCTTGTTATGGGTGTCGGGTCCGTTATGGTATCGGCAACGGGCGGCCCGGCATTTTGCGGAAGCTGCCACGCAATGAAGGAGCCTGCTGCGAGCCATGCTATGGCAACGCATAAAGACAGGGACTGTGTTGAGTGCCATCTTCCCCATGATAATCCGGCCATCTATCTCATAGAAAAGGGAAGAACCGGAATGATTGACACATATCATGAAGTCCTGCGTGACTACCCGGCGCATATTCAGCTCTCAAAGGGAGCGAAGGAGACCGTAAACAAGAACTGCCTGCGGTGTCATCAGACGACCGTAGAAAGGGTAAAAATGGGAGCCGCGCCTATGGATACGGGAGACTGTCTGAAGTGCCACAGCCGTGTGGCCCATGGCTCCAACCATCTCGAAGGGGGGATAAAAGTTGAATAAACTGCAAAAACGGCTCATCGGACTTGCCGGTGCATCGGCCCTGTTCTTCGGGTTTGTGGTGTTCCGCATCGCAGCA
>JAILNL010000019.1 GCA_024691625.1 Schwartzia sp. (in: firmicutes) | reverse complement strand
TGCCGCATTATCTGTGCAGAGAATACGGCTGGGGAAGAAAAAGTTGATACCGTTCTCCTCCGCAGCAGAGCGCAGCCGTTCCTCAAGAACACTGTTCGCCGCAACACCGCCCGCAAGCACGAGCGTATCAAGCTTCGTCTCCCGCATGGCTTCAAGAGCCTTCGAAATAAGCACTTCAATAACGGCGTCCTGAAAGGAAGCCGCCACATCTGCACGATTTACTTCTATATTCTTCATTTTCTGCGCGTTAAGATAGTTCAGCACGGCAGATTTAAGACCGCTGAAGCTGAACTCGTAATCTCCGCTCTTTACCAGGGCACGGGGGAAATCTATTGCCTTTGGATTTCCTTCCTTTGCAAGGCGATCTATCTGCGGGCCTCCCGGATATGGAAGCCCCATAACACGGGCAACCTTATCGAAGGCCTCTCCTGCCGCGTCATCGCGTGTCTGTCCCATCATGCGGAATTTGTTGTAGTCCCTTACTTCAACAAGGGCAGTATGTCCTCCTGAAACAACAAGCGCCATAAACGGAGGCTTCAGCTCCGGGGCGCTAAGGAAATTCGCAAAAATATGCCCTTCAAGATGGTTCACTCCGATAAGCGGAATATCCTGCGCAAAAGCGAGAGCCTTTGCCGCCGATACGCCGACGAGAAGCGCGCCAACCAGTCCGGGGCCGTAAGTCACCGCAATCTGATCTATATCCGAGAGCTTTACACCTGCCGTACGAAGCGCCTCGTCAACAACAGGCATGACATTTACGATATGCTTTCTGGACGCAATTTCCGGCACTACACCGCCAAATTTCTGATGAATTGGTATCTGCGTAGATATTATATTTGATAAAAGTTCACGGCCTCCGCGAAGTACAGCCGCAGCAGTCTCGTCGCAGCTGGATTCGATTCCCAGTGTAAGCCGCTCCTCCGGTTTTTTCATATATTCCTCCGTCATACTTTCTTGATTCAGTGGTCTGCATTAACCTCGGCCAAATTCATATTCCACATGATAATGGCATCTTCGCCGTTATCCTGATAATATCCCGGACGCCTTCCGCAGTCCTTAAATCCAAAGGACGTATAGAGTGCTATTGCCGCCGCGTTTGACGGACGGACCTCAAGAGTCATCCGCACTGCGCCGCGCTCTATTGATGCTTTTATAAGCTCTGCCATGAGCTTTTTTCCAACACCTTTTCCGCGATACTCCGGCGCAATGGCTACATTTGTAATCTGCGCCTCGTCTCCGAGAATCCATGTTCCGGCATAGCCTATGATTTCCTCACCGTCCACCGCCAAAAGGTAATGCGTCTTATCATTGGCCGCCGCCTCCCAAAAGGACTGACGCGACCACGGCACAGCAAAGGAGGCAAGCTCCACCTTTTCAACGCCTGCGGCGTCCTCCGGGCGCATACGGCGAAACGTAATCACAGGTCTGCCTCCGGGTGCCGTTTCTCCCAAAGAACCTCCGCCTCGGAACGTCGGATATAAAACGGCTCAAGATTCATCACATTGTCCTGTTCACCCTTTGCCAGGCGTTCAAGCCCCAAGGCCGCGACTGTAGCCGAGCGCGGCAGCATGTGGGTAAAGGGTGCAGTCCTGACGTTCTTCGGAAGCTCCTTATCCGCGAGCTTCTTCGTCATATCTCCGCAGATAATGACAGGTTTTTCCATAGCTCCGCACCGTTTAACGACTTCATCAAGCGGAATTATTTCTATTGGCTGTACTTCCTTCAAGCCTTCTTCATCACGGGAATAGCAAGCCATGTACGCATTTCCCTTCTGCGCGTCAATTAGCGGAACAACAACAGCGCCCGGCACAGGGAAATTTTCTGCCATTGCTTCAAGAGTAGGCACCCCAACAATAGGAACTCCCCATGCGTATGCCAGTCCTTTTGCCGCAGCAAGCCCTATTCTGAGACCTGTAAAGGAACCGGGTCCGAGGCTTACCGCAATGGCGCCTATGTCCTCGCGCTTTACACGGGCCATTTCCATAGCCTGTTTTATATGCGGCTGGAGTGTCTCCGAATGCGTCAGCTTTGCTGCAGCCGTGACCTCCGCCAACAATTTTCCTTCCTCAGCGACAGCAACACTTGATACGATTGTCGCCGTCTCTATTGCCAAAATCACCAAACTATTTTCCCTCCTGTGAAAGCAGCTCCCTGAGCCATGCCGCGTCTGCTCCGCCCGCACGGGTGAAATTAAGACGCCGTTCACTTTCATCTTCACCGCGTTCTATATGTATTCTTATATACTTCTCCGGAAGCGCTTCGGGGAATTTATCCGCCCACTCAATAAGCACCAGGCCGTCATCTGCCTCCGCGTATTCATAAAAGCCGAATTCCTCCAGCTCACTCTCGTCCTCAAGCCGGTACAGGTCAAAATGGCGCACGGAAAGACGCCCTTCATAAACATTCATAAGATTGAATGTAGGGCTGGTGACATCTGCCGTTACTCCGAGGCCTCTGCATAATCCCTCCGTGAAAAGGGTTTTCCCCGCTCCGAGATTTCCCGTAAGGCAGAGCACTGTTCCTTCGGGCACGATTTTTCCTATGCGGTATGCAAGACCGTCTGTTTCCTCAGGCGATTTTGTCACAATTTCCATTCGGCTTCGTCCTTTCATTCTATCCTCACCTAATCATAACACATATCATATACTTTTACGCATTGCTTTTTCAATATTAAAGGCCTACCGCACGATAACCCGTCTTCATGCGGCAGACCTCTCATTGCTCATTGCATCAAATTTTCCATGCAGCCGCCAACTGCGGCGCGATCTTTTTAATACTGTCAATGACAACCACGCAGTCAGGCTTTACCCGCTGCATTACGAGCTTCATTTTATCCTCGGGGATAGCCACACAGCCGCC
>JAILNL010000013.1 GCA_024691625.1 Schwartzia sp. (in: firmicutes) | reverse complement strand
TCGGAAGATGAGTACATTTCTCGGGCCGTGATGCTGGCAGAAGACAGAGAACTGCTTGCAGGACTGCAGAAAAGCATCCGCAGTATGATGCAGAAATCCCCACTGATGGACAGCAGACTGTACCTGCAGGAAATGGAAGCCGCATATACTGATGCTTGGGAGAAATATGAATCAGGGCAGCGGAAATAAGCTTCTTTTGGATAAAATAAAAGAATAATATTGCGGTGAAAAGTGTTAAAATTAAATGTGGAACCTGTTATCTAAAGCTGATTATTTATCTTGGAGCGGATTGATATGACAACAATACTATCTAAAGACCAGATGACAGAAGAAGATATTAAGCTGCATTACATTACGCCTGCCATAGTATCCAAATGGGACAAGAATAAGATTGCTATGGAAGCAAAGGTCACGGACGGCAGAATAAACCTTCGCGGCAACATGGCGACACGGGAAAGGCCGAAGAAAGCGGATTACCTGCTGTACCTGTCACCGAACAACCCGATAGCCGTTGTAGAAGCGAAAGACCATAAGCACAGTATATCCTTTGGCTTGCAGCAGGCTATGACCTATGCCGTGATGCTTGATTTGCCATTTGCGTACAGCTCCAACGGTGACGGCTTTGTTGAGCATGATTTTGTCACAGGCAAAGAGCGCACACTTTCTTTGGAAGAATTTCCAAGTGAGCAGGAACTTATAGAGCGATACAAAAAAGAAAAGAATCTCACAGAAGAAGAAATTGCCTTTATCAATCAGCCTTATTACTCCGGAATGGGAGCGAACAAACCCCGATACTATCAGCGCATAGCAATCAACCGCACAATGGATGCTATAGCGCTCGGACAAAACAGACTGCTCCTTGTCATGGCAACGGGAACAGGCAAGACCTATACAGCATTCCAGATAGTCTACCGTCTTTTGAAAGCGGGAGCGAAAAAGAAAGTACTCTACCTCGCTGACAGAAATCTGCTCGTAGACCAGACTATCCTGCAGGACTTTGCACCACTTGATAAAACTATCCATAAAATAAACTTTGCAAAAGACGATAAAACTACCATAGGCGCGTATGAAGTGTACTTTGCGCTGTATCAGCAGATGGTGGGAGACAACGACGAAGAAAGATTCCGTGACTGGTTCACGCCCGACTTTTTCGACCTCATTATTGTAGACGAGTGTCACAGAGGCTCTGCGAAGGAAGAAAGCCGCTGGCGTAAGGTATTGGAATACTTCAAGGACGCGACACAAATCGGTATGACCGCAACCCCGAAGGAAACGAAATATGTCTCGAATATCAACTATTTCGGAGAGCCTGTATATACTTACAGCCTGAACGACGGTATTAACGACGGATTTCTTGCGCCATTTAAGGTCATAAACATCACAATGGATATATCTGACGGCTGGCGGCCGACGGCAGGACAGCTCGATTACTACGGCAAAGTGATTGAAGACCGCATCTATAACAATCGGGATTATGACTACAACCTCGTGCTTGAGGACAGGACAAGAATGGTAGCCGAGACAATAACGGCATATCTGAAACAGACAGGACGAATGCAGAAAACCATAGTTTTCTGTGCCACGGAAGAACACGCGGAACGTATGCGTATGGCACTGGTGAACTGCAACGCTGACATGGTACAGCAAAATCCTGATTATGTAGTCCGTATAACAGGCAGCGATGACTACGGCAAAAGCAAACTGGATTACTTCATATCCGTAACAGCGGAATACCCTGTAATAGCCACGACCTCCGAACTCCTTACCACAGGCGCGGACTGCAAAATGACAAAGCTCATAGTCTTGGATAAAATGATAAACTCCATGACTACCTTCAAGCAGATTATAGGACGCGGAACGAGACTGCGTCCCGATGAAGGCAAAATGAGCTTCATGGTAATGGACTTCAGGAACGTGACACACCTGTTTGCTGATCCTGATTGGGACGGGCCAATAGAGGTTGACCCCGGTTTCCCACCGAAGCCCGGCAAACATCAGCCCTCGGGTGGCGGAACACCGCCTGAACCACAGCCGAAAGATGATGTTTATTATGTCCGTGAGGACGGCTGCAAGGTGTCTGTTATACACGAATCGGTAGCCGTGTATGACGTGGGAGGCAAACTTCTCCGTCAGGAAAACATAATAGACTATACGAAGACCAATATACTCAACGGCTATGCGTCCCTTGAAAACTTTATAAAGACGTGGAAGGGCGCTGAGCGAAAAGCCATCATGGCTGAATATCTGGCGAAGTTCGGCATTGATATCGACAAGCTGAAAAAAGAGCAGAACATGGCGGACGTAGATGATTTTGATTTCATCTGCTATATTGCCTATGGCAAGAAACCGCTCACCCGCAAAGAACGCGCGAATAATATCAAGCAAAAAGATATATTCACCAGATTCAGCGGCGAAGCAAAGGAAGTATTGGAGACACTTCTCGAAAAATACATGGATTTGGGAATAAAAGAAATAGAGAAAACCGAAATACTGCGGTTGGCGGATTTTTCGAAATTCGGCAGCCCCGTAAAGATTGCAGGCATATTCGGAGGAAAGGCAAAATACCTTGAAGCCCTGCAGGAACTCAAAAAAGACTTATACGAAGATGAGGTTGGTTAATAGTGGCAATAAGCGGATTTGTAAAAAGAATCAGAGATATTATGCGGCTGGATGCAGGTGTCAACGGCGATGCCCAGCGTATTGAGCAGATGGTGTGGATACTGTTCCTTAAAGTGTACGACACAAAGGAAGGAACATGGGAATTTGATGACGATAACTACAGCTCCATTATCCCTGAGGAATGCCGTTGGCGGAACTGGGCATGTGACAGCAGTCTCACAGGCGACAAACTGCTTGATTTTATCAACAACAAACTCTTTCCAACCCTGAAAAACCTTGAAGTGTCCGCTGAAACACCTGCAAAGAAAGCCATAGTCCGTGCCGTATTTGAAGATGCGAACAACTATATGAAGGACGGAATATGCCTTCGTCAGGTCATTGATGTAATAAACGAACTTGATTTGGACGATATCACAGAAACTCATGCTTTCGGTGATGTCTACGAAAGCATACTGAAAGAACTGCAGTCCGCAGGCTCTTCCGGTGAATTTTACACGCCGAGAGCAGTTACGGAGTTCATGGCAGAGATGGTTGCGCCGAAAATCGGTGAGACAATGGCTGACTTTGCCTGTGGCACAGGCGGATTTTTAACGAGCTGGCTGAAACATCTTCAGCCGCAGATAGTCACAACAGAGGACAATGAAAAAGTAAATAACTCTATCTATGCTATGGAAAAGAAGCCTTTTCCGTATCTGCTCTGCATCACGAACATGCTCCTGCATGGGGTAGAAAATCCCAACGTGAACCACGGAAATTCCCTGTTGAAAAATGTACTTGATTACACAGACAAAGATAAATTCGACAAAATCCTTATGAATCCACCCTACGGCGGTCATGAAAATGCCAGTGTCAAAGGATATTTCCCTGATGATTTGGCAAGCAGTGAGACTGCCGACCTTTTTATGTCTGTCATCATGTACAGACTGAAAAACAAGGGCAGGGCGGCAGTCATTCTCCCTGATGGCTTCCTCTTTGGCAACGATAACGCAAAGACAAGCATAAAAAAGAAGCTACTTAACGAATTTAACCTGCATACTATAATCCGTATGCCGGGCAGCGTATTCGCGCCATACACAAGCATTACAACCAATATCCTTTTCTTTGACAATACGGGACACACTGATGAAGTGTGGTTCTACCGCATGGACATGCCCGAGGGCTATAAGCATTTCTCCAAGACTAAGCCTATGAAACCTGAGCATTTTGATAAAGTAAGGGCTTGGTGGAAGAATCGCGAGGAAATCACCGTAGACGAATGGCCGAAAGCGAAGAAATTTACGGCAAAGGAAATCGCTGAGAATGACTATAACCTAGACCTCTGCGGATTCCCTCACGAGGAAGAAGAAATCCTTGAGCCTATGGAGCTTATAAAAAGCTATCAGGAACACCGTCAGGCACTTAACGCCAAGATAGACAAAGTGCTTGGTGAGATTGTAGAGAAGCTGAATTGCGACGGAAATATGTGAACCTGAGCAAGGAAAATCGTATCGGAAAGGATACACAGTAATGATGACACCCCAGCAACTGAAAAACAGCATACTCCAGCGTGCTATAGAAGGAAAACTGGTAGAACAGCGTCCCGAAGAAGGAACTGCTAAGGAACTGCTGAAAAAGATAAAAGCAGAAAAAGATAGGCTCGTAAAGGAAGGAAAAATCAAAAAGACCAAGCCCTTGCCGCCAATTACCGAAGATGAAATACCATTTGAAATACCTGAGAACTGGGAATGGGTAAGGCTCGGAGAAATATTTACTACATCTAGCGGAACTACTCCGACTAAATCAAATGCATGTTATTACAATAGTGGTGATTATAACTGGGTTAGAACTACTGATTTGAATAATGGTGTACTTCGGGCGTGTGAGATTAAAATTTCTGCATTGGCTAAAGCAGAATGTAACCTGGAAATATTACCTAGGAAGTCTGTATGTATAGCTATGTATGGTGGGGCTGGTACGATTGGTAAAAATGCATTGATTGATTTTGATACAACAATAAATCAATCTGTCTTTGCCATTCACCCTAATGGTTTCTGTGAGATGAGATATGTATTGTATTTTATACAGAACTATCGTAATAGGTGGATGGATTTTGCGGTTGGTTCAAGAAAAGATCCTAATATAAATGGTAATATTATAAAGAATACGCTTATTCCTCTTCCGACTTTATCTGAACAGCAACGTATTGTCTCTAAGATAGAAGAACTGCTGCCACTTGTTGATGAATACGATAAGACTTATTCACAGATCACGGCATTGAACGAAAAATTCCCACAGGACCTGAAGAAAAGCATTCTTCAGTACGCTATCGAGGGCAAACTGGTCGAGCAGCGCCCCGAAGAAGGCACTGCAGCCGACCTATTAAAAGAAATCAAAGCCGAAAAAGCAAAACTCATCAAAGAAGGCAAAATCAAAAAAGAAAAAACATTGCCACCTATCACCGAAAACGAAATTCCCTTTGAGATTCCTGGGAGTTGGGAGTGGGTGCGATTTGGGGAAATAACAATTAATAGGGATAATGAACGTATACCTTTATCAGTGAAACAGCGGACAAATTTGGACAAAATTTACGACTATTATGGTGCATCTGGTGTAATAGATAAAGTGGATAATTTTTTATTTAGTGAAGAATTACTTCTTATTGGGGAAGATGGTGCTAATTTATTAATGCGAAGTAAGCCTATTGCGTTTATTGCAAAGGGGAGATACTGGGTTAATAATCATGCACATGTTATAGATGTTTATAGTGCAATATGTATGCAATATCTAATGTATTATATTAATGCTATCAATTTAGTGCCTTACGTTACAGGTACAGCTCAACCTAAAATGAATCAGGCAAAGATGAATAGCATTCCTGTTCCTGTCCCGCCACTATCTGAGCAGCAACGTATAGTGGAACGCATAGAACAATTATTGCCACTTTGCGATAAGCTTATGTAATTTAGTTTGGTGTTGGAGGAGATAATGGCCATTGAAGACAAAGAAATAAAAGAAGCTATTGAAAAAGTACAGTCCATTGGCGTGATTTTATCCGAGTGTATAAAGCCTTATGAAGATTCGATTAGGGAAATGGCTGAAAAATATAATATGGTTGTAGAACAAATTCAAAAATCTATCAAACCCATATTTGATGCTATTGAGTCGAAGATAATTGAACTTATAAAAGTATCTAGACCTGTTCAAGCAGCTTGTAAATTAGCAC
>JAILNL010000206.1 GCA_024691625.1 Schwartzia sp. (in: firmicutes) | reverse complement strand
CGACGACAGCAGCAGGCATGGCAATTTCCCAGGGATGGGCGAAGCTTGTCGGCCCTGCGATGCTCATCGGTACCTTCGGTTACGTTATCGGCAACTATGCAGGCACCATTATCGGCAACATACTTTTAGGCATGTAAATTTATCCCGTAAAAGAAGGTATATCTATGTATTTTGACGCTCATTCGGATATATGGACAGACGTGACCGTGCGGCGGCTGCGCGGCGAAAAGGACGTGATACATAAATATCACGCCTCTCGGCTGAAGGAAGGGCAGGTGGAAGGAAGCATATTCGTCATCTGGGTAGACCCGCCCTATACCAACGACTACCGTCAGCGCACCTCCGACATAATGACGTGCATGCAGGCGGAAGCGGAAGAATCCGAGGATATCTGCATAGTACATAATTACGAGGAAATGATGGCAGCTAAGGCCGAAGGCAAGCTCTATGTGTTTATCGGCGTGGAGGGAATGGCCGCTATCGGCTCTGACATAAGCAAAATCGACGAATACTACGACATGGGCGCGCGGCACGGAATGCTCACATGGAACGAGGTGAACAATCTTGGCGCGGGCGCTGTTTCCGGAAAGCACACGCAGCCACTGTCCGCTGCAGGAAAGAAAGCTGTGCGCTACATGGAGGAAAAAGGAATGCTCGTTGATGTGTCGCACCTGAATGAAGGCGGATTTTGGGACGTTGTCCGCACCGCGGGAAAGCCCTTTATCGCCTCCCACTCCAACTGCTCCGCCCTGTGTGACGTACCAAGAAATCTCACGGACGAGCAGCTTCGGGCTATCCGCGACGCCAACGGCTGCGTGGGGCTGAACTCCTTTAACCTTTTCATCAGCGAAGATCCTGACCGGCAGAACGTTGAGACTCTTGCCCAGCACGCCGCCCACATGATTGATGTCATGGGTATAGACCACGTGGGCTGCGGATTTGATTTCTGCGAATTTCTTGACGCGGAAACCATGTCCAGCATGACAGACACAGGCGACGCCGTTACGGAGGGCCTTGAGGACTGCCGCAGCATACACAGGCTCTTTGAATGCTTTGATAAAATGGGCATGACCTCAGAAGAAAAAGAAAAAATCGCCCACCTGAATTTCCAGCGGGTGATTAAAGATGTGCTGCAGTGAAATGCAGCAAATAAGCCTATCGCAAAATGGAAACCCTCTTGCAATAGGCTTATTTTTTATGGCGCTGCCAGGCTCACAGCAGCCCTGCCATGTAAAGCGGATAATGAATCACGCCATCCTTTTCCATGTAGTCCTTCCCGTAAAGAATGAATTTTTCTCCCAGTCTGAAATCAAATTTATCCATGAACTTATCAAGAGAAGAGTGCTTCCTGTAAGCTGATGATTTAACCTCCACAGGACTGATTTTTCTTCCGTGCTTAATCAGAAAATCAATCTCCATGTTATTCGTTCTGTTATTTTTATCGCTGCGTGAATAGAAAAAGAGTTCGTGCCCTGCTGCTTTTATCATTTGGGCGACGACATTTTCCGTCAGCATTCCTTCATTCACGTTTATTTTGTCCAGCAGTATATCCCTGTATAATTCGTTATCCATGTATGAATCATCCTGAAACGCCAATGTAACAAGCAGACCTGTATCCGCCATGTAGAGCTTTTGAGTGGTGTATTCTTCACTCAGCTTCAGCCCCACTGTCGGATCCGTAGCATTCAGGCAGGGACTGACTATCATCGCCTCCGCCAGCCACACGAACGCATCTTCATACTCCCGCCTGCGCGCGCTTTTGCTGATAGATGACAGCTTGTATTTCTTTTCTTTTTTCGACAGCTGTCCCGGAATATCGTCAAAGATGGCGTATACCTTCCTCTCATAGCCCTCGGCAAATTTTGAAATATCGTCCCGATATAGCTTCAGGATTCGCCTTTTTATCCTGTCAGCCGTCTCATAATCACGAGTCTTGGCAAATGCCTCCACGACCTGCGGCATTCCTCCGATAAGCATGTATTGCCTGAACAGCTTCATTATATTCCTGTGAAGCGCCTGCCCCAAGGGCTTCCGTTTCTCGAAGTGCTCGCGTATAAGCGGATATGTCACTTCATCACCCAATGCCCAAAGAAATTCCTCAAAATCCAGCGGATACATTCTCATGTGCTCTTCTTCCGACGGAATCACTATGTCCTTGATATTTCGCTTCAGTGTTATCAATGATCCTGTTTCGATATAATCATACCGCCCGTCCGCGACCAGATGCTTTATAAGCTGCCTTGCCCTCGGGCATTGCTGGACCTCATCAAATATGATGACGGAATTTCTTTCATGCAGCTTTACTTTGTAATTTGAAGACAGTATCGCAAACAGATTATCAAGGTCTTCGCCCTCAGTCTCAAACAAATCATGAATCATTCGGGGCGCTTTGGCAAAGTCTATCAGGATATAGCTTTTATATTCATTTTTCGCGAAACGCTCCGCTATATAGCTTTTTCCGACACGGCGGGCTCCTTCTATGAGCAGAGCGCTGCTTCCTTTGTCGAGCCGCTTCCACTCAAGCATTTTTTTGTATGCTTTCCTTTTGAATGCTGCGTCCATACGTCCTCCTTATCACGAAAAGGCACTTTGTTTTTGTCGTTTTTATCACGAAAGGGCACTTTATTTAAGTTGATATTATCACGAAAAGGCACTTTTATCAACAGCATTTTATCACGAAAAGGCACTTTCTAAAAGCCAAAATTCTCACGAAAGGGCACTTTGTTTTGATGCCATATTTTCAAAATGACGAAACGGCTATAAAAAAGCACCTGCAAAATTGCAGGTGCCAAACTATTATCTAAGATTCTTTGGCAGGTGTGGCTGCCACGAAATTTACCATATCGAAGAACCTTCTTTGCAACAGGCGTATTTTTATTCTTTTTTCAGCTCTTCTCCAAACACGCGGCGCATTCCGTCAATGGTGATAAGCCATGTTCTGCCGGATTGTCTTGTTTCATCTTCCGTGAATCTAGGAGCTGCTTTTTTATATCCGGAGCACGCTTGACGAACTGTTACATCGGCAAGCCCCCACCGCTCCGCCGCTTCTGTCGGTGTCATAACGCTTTGAAGAATGTCTTTTCCTGTCATTTTACTTTGCCCCTTTCAATCAGACAATAACTACTGCTATTATAGCATTTTTACTTATTTCCTTTTGCCCGATTATGTGTTTTGCAAAGCATTTGGCAGTTTTTCGCGTCGGTTTTGCCGCCTTTGCTCCATGCGGTTACATGGTCAGCGTCCATTTCGTTCTGCTTATAAATCCTTATCTTGTTGCTATCCTTGCCCATAGCGCAATAAGGGCAGTTGGAAACGCCTTTTGCCTTTGCTTCCTTTGTCTGTTTATCGTACACCGCTTTTTTCGTCTTTTCATCGAAAACACGCACATTCAAAAGCGAGGTATTTTCCTCACCGCCAAGGATATACTCAAATATTCCGCGATTGTTCGTCACCTGTGGGTCTCCCAAAAGCTCCTCCACCCGCTCCGTGACTTTATCCTTTTCAAATGCTTTCGTGTGATACTCGCTATAAAGCCGTCCCCATTCCTGTCCGCAAACTTCACTCCCCGTGTAATCAAAAATCGAATCAATCCAATTAACGACGGTCTCAAAGTGATTTGTCAGCTCAGCAATATTCGTATCATAGCGGTGCTTCGCCATGTAACCGTCAATGTCTCCGCCACTCACCCAATCCAGCGCCGCCTCAAGAATAGCTTGACGTTTCGGGTCTCCCTTTGCGTAGGTCTGCCAACGGTTCATGTTCGCGTTGCCTGTATTCGCAAAAACAGCGCGTGCCTTCGTCACAAATGGGCCGTGATAAGACGCGTTGCGAAGCTCCTGCTTCACCAACGGAACATTGGCAATATTGATTATTTCGAACCATTCCTGTATCTCCGACGGCTCGCCCTCACAGACGTAAATCGTAAGCTGCGCCCCGGTGATACGCTCCTGCTCGTCTTTTTCAAGACTGGTAAAATAGCGTGGCTTACCGTTCCAATTCACGGCAAAAGGCCATGAGTTATTTACAAAACGGGCAAAGGAGGTGATACGCTGCTGTCCGTCCAAGACCTCGTACATACCGTCCTTATTTTTGACGAAATAGATAATGCCGAGAGGATATTTTTTCAGCAGCGATTCCACTACAGCAACGTCTTTTTTACCGTCGCCGTAGATATAGTTCCGCTGATACTCAGGCTGAATGATGAGCTTTCCGCCCAAACCAAAAAGACCTTTGCCTTCGTTCTTGTCGAATATGAAGCCCTTGCAGATGTCACCGACTGTCCAATCCGTGTGAAGCGTGGTTTTCATTTAGATTACCTTCTTTTTATGAATAATCTTTTGTACGAGGTTTTAGCTTTTCCGTCCTTAACAAAATACGCATTTTGAATCCGCCAAGTTTTGTTTGCTTTTTTATATTTAGACGCATCTTCATCTGATGGCGGGGTAAAAAAATCATACTGAATTGATAAATCTAAATCCCCATCTCTTCCAACTATTTCAAATTGTTCGGGGTTATATTTATCCAAAAACGTAACGGGAACTCCAATTATCCCCTCATAATCTGAAGGGATACATTCTGTAAAAGGCACTTCCATAGCATCATAATTATCATAGCTAGGGTATACATTGCTCCCAAAATCATATTCCAATTTCTTTTTTAGCTTTTTATTGAACTTCAGATTATGCTCCATTGTATCAAGCATAAGCAACTCATGGCGTGCCCCATAATCAAGATTAGTAAACCAACGACAATTTCTAAAGTGAAGTTGCTTTGTTGCAGGATCATACACACCTTTAGCATATACGGAAACATCTGCGCCCTCAGGAACATTGAAATAAGCATTCCCAGACGGAAAAGGAGCTCCTAGCCATATTTCATTACTTTGTAACAAAGGAAATACTTCTTTGTATGTAATAGCGTTTTGATTCCCTATGATTACAAACTGTTTCTTAGCTTCCATAATCCACGCCAAGAACTCACGAAACAATGAAAAGGGTGGATTCGTGATGATAATATCCGCTTCATCACGGAGCTTGCAGACTTCCTTCGAGCGAAAATCGCCGTCACCCTTAAGATAGCCGGTAAACTCAATATCGTCTGTGTCAATATTGCCAGATTTATCTTTATCACGGGTCAACGTAAAGAGTTTGCCTTTTGTTTTATGCTTTTTCGCGTCGTAAAGCGGAGATTCTTCCTCAAAAAGCGTAAGCTGCTTGTTTCCTGCGCCCTTCGCATAGGACGTTGAAATCAGCTTTTTCAGTCCGAAGCGTTCAAAATTCGTCGCAAAGTATTTCGTGAAGTTCGACCACTCAGGGTCATCACAGGGCAAAAGAATCGTCTTTCCCCGAAAAACGTCGGGATTATCCCCTACATAGGCGTTCATCTCCGCCTCGATATCGCTGTACTGCGTGTAAAACTCATCGTTTTTGGCGCTCTTTGCCGCGCCCAGGCTAGTATTATCAGCCAAAATCCGCGCCCCTTTGCGTTCAAAAAACTATACGTTTCGGAACGACGGATTATGCTATAATAAATTCTGATGAACCCTTAAAACCATTGAGGATTCAACCGTTTCAAAATTTTGTTCAGAAAGCTATACGTTTCAGAAATTTTCCCAAACATAAAGGAGCACCCTTTGCTGTCGTTCACAGCAAAAGATGCTCCTTCTATTTATATACATGCCCTAAACAGCAGAAAAAACAACATGGGCCTTAAAGTTTTATCGCGAAGGGGCTTTGCCCCTTCGCACTTCCCCACAAGGGGCTCGCAGCCGCCCCTTGCCCTTGCCAACGCCCTGCGGGCTTGTTCTTTCAGCCGCGTGGGAACTGCTGAGATATGTTGCAAAATTTATCCGGCCGCGTCGAGGAATCCGTTTGAGCTTACTCCCCCCGACAGCCTTTGGCTGTCACCCCCCTCCGAGAGTGGGGCTTTAACTGCCTCCCTCATGGAGGGAGGTGGCACGCTGAAAGCGTGACGGAGGGAGTATCCTCTATGAGGTGTCAACATGCCGATGGCATGTTAGTTTGGCGCGCAGCGCCGGAAGGAGTTTACCGATACCATTTGACGCGGTCGGCAGTATCGTAGCAAAGCATACTTAGGTTCCCGCGCGGCTGAAGCAAAAGCAGCCCGAAGGGCGTTAAGCAGGGGTCGCGGGGGCAAGGCCCTCTGCGGAGGGACTGTGACCCATCGTTGACATAGAAACCCTAACGGGAATCTTTCAAAGGAGGGAGCTGATGCCTTGTCGATATCAGAGCTTTTATCCGTTCTCGGATATACTGCTGCGATATTCGCACTCGGATATATGCTTGGCAACAATGCCAATAAACAGAAATGACCGCCTCGGCCTAGGAAACTGAGCGGTCATTCTGCAATGTAATCCGGGCGGCCGTCTACCGGCAGCACCTTTTCTTTACCTAAAGCATAACACAATACATATCTTGATTCAATAATCGCAAATATTTATTTTGCATCTAAACTTCCCAAAAGACTACATGAGATGACAAAAGCCGCTGCGCGAGGCAGCGGCTTTTGTTTTATTCGTCGTTATCGTTATTTCTTTCGTGGTGCGGGTGATTGTTTCTGTCATGTCCGTCTCTGTGGAAGTCTCCCGGTGGCGGCATAGGCGGACGATGGTCTCCATGTCCTCTGTCTCTTTCAAAGTCCGGACGGTGTCCATCATGGTTTCTGTCTTCCCTATGGTCTCTGTGCTTTCCTTCTCGGTCGTGATGCTTTTCAGCTTCATCTGAATTACGATGGTCGTCGTGAATCCTGTCCATTACGTGCTGTGCGTGTGAAAGTCCCGGAGAGGGCGGAGCAGATGCAGCTTCCGTGGTCTGCATTGTTCCCACCAGGGCTCCGCCTACTACCATCAATCCCAATGCGGCTGTCAGCATATTCTTTCCTAATTTTTTCATGTCGACACTTCCTTTCTAATGAATAAATAGTTCTCAGATACTGCTTAATCTTTGTCGTGATGATGATGTTCCGGGTGATGGTCATGGTCCTTCGGTGGAGCAGGCGGACGGCGGTGATGATGCTTTTCCTCGTCCTCATGCGGCCCATCAGTCTTGACGCTTATGGTAAGAGCATTTTCCGTTGAAACTTCTCCGCATGTAAGTTCCAACGCTGTAATCTCAGCAGCTTCCGTGCTATGTGTTGTTCCCAGGAGCGTTCCTCCGATAACCATGAGTCCGAATGCACCTGCCATTATTTCTTTTCTAATTTTTCTCATCCAATGCACTTCCTTTCTGTTGATAATGTCATGTTATCACGGTTTTATTAGAAAAATTCATGGATTTTATTAGATTATTTTAAAGAATCCTTCCATGTTCTTTCCACATTATTTTCCAAAACATTAGAACATTAAAAAGAGCCTGCCAAAAAGGCAGGCTCTAGAGGAGTGTCTATATTACTGCGCGCGGCGCTTTTCCATATCTTCTTTGCCGTAGGTGCGGTACATGTGGATAGGCTCAGGATTGTCCTGAAGGCTCCATACGCCGCAGGGGCATACACCCGCGCAGATGCCGCAGCCGATACATTTTGCAGGGTCGGATACATATTCCCACGTA
This sequence comes from Schwartzia sp. (in: firmicutes), assembly GCA_024691625.1. GTDB lineage: Bacteria > Bacillota > Negativicutes > Selenomonadales > Selenomonadaceae > Schwartzia. Next base: position 974 of record JAILNL010000206.1, on the reverse strand, counting down.
CCATCGGGCAGAGCATTTCGGGTTATTGCCTTTTCGGGGCAGGAGTTCAGACACATGCGGCAGTCACGGCAGGTGCCGCAGCTCACGCAGCGGTTATGGTCTTCCTCGGGATTGTCCGGCAGGTCGCAGTGGTGGCACTTTTCAAAGTATGCTCTCGAAAGGCGCTCCATGGGGATGACCTTTTTCATGACAACAGGAGTGATTGCCTCGCCGCGTACGAACTGGTCTACGCAGTGCGCCGTCTGAATTCCGTCGCCGATAGCGTCCGTAAGGCGGCCCGGCTTCACCACGTCACCCGCCGCGAATACGCCCGGCATAATCATTTTTTCTTCGTTGGGCACCAGCCAGTCCTCGCGAAATTTTTTAATGGAAGGGTCATCTGGCAGGAAATCCTGTGTTTCCGGGGCTTCGCCAATGGAAACAATGACCTGGTCCGCTTCAATAAAGCGTCCGTCCTTCGCATAGATTCCCTCAGGAGTTATCTTCGTGGTGACGAAGGGCCATACGATTTTTCCGCCAAGCTCCAGTATGCGGTGAATTTCCTTCTGGAACGCCGCAGGACGCTGAACGTCTACGAGGGTGACCTTTTCCGCGCCCAGCTCGTATGCGTCGGAGGCAACGTCCATGCCCGAGTTGCCCGCGCCGATGACAACCACGTGACGGCCCACCTTCGGGTGCTCCCCCGCATTTACTTTTTTAAGGAAGTCTAAGCCCATGGTGAGGTGCTCGATTCCTTCCCACGGGAAATAACGGGATTTCGTTCCGCCTGTTGCCACGATAAGGGCGTCGTGCTCCGTGCGCAGAGCTTCAAATTTCGCGTGGTCAACGCGGCAGCCCGTGACGAATTTCACGCCGATATCCTGTATGCGCTGCAGTTCTTTTTCCAGAAGGTCGTGAGGAATACGGCTTCGCGGAATGACCTGCTCCATCTTGCCGCCAATGTTTTTTCCTTCATCATATACGGTGACACTGTG
>JAILNL010000193.1 GCA_024691625.1 Schwartzia sp. (in: firmicutes) | reverse complement strand
GGTAGAGCAATCGGCTGTTAACCGATCGGTCGTAGGTTCGAGTCCTACTCATGGAGCCATGGCGCCATCGTCAAGTGGTTAAGACACCGCCCTTTCACGGCGGGTTCGTGGGTTCAAATCCCGCTGGCGTCACCAGAATTTACTGCCGCTCCAGTTTGGAGCGGCTTTTTTCTTTATAGGAAGGTTGCAATTTTTTTTACCAGTCTTTACAATAAAAAAGTCAGGGAGGTGACTTCTGTGCGGACGGAAGAACGTCGGAATAAAGTTTTGGAATTTCTTCAGAACAGCAAATACCCTTTAACAGGAACGCAGCTTGCGGCTGAGTTCGGGGTCAGCAGACAGATTATTGTCGGAGATGTCAGTATCCTCCGTGCAATGGGGACACCTATATATGCAACTCCGAGAGGTTATATCCTTCCGGATAAGAAGCTGAAGAACAATACATTGATTGCTACCATAACCTGCCGTCACGACGGCAAGGATATGCGGCGTGAGCTGGAAACCATCATTGACGAAGGCGCTTTGGTGCGTGATGTCATTGTAGAGCACCCGGTCTATGGAGAGCTTCACGGCCATCTTATGCTTTCAAGCCGTCATGATATTGACGTTTTCATTGAGAAAATGGAGCAGAGCAACGCAAAGCCGCTTTTGGACGTTTCATCGGGAGTTCATCTTCATACTATTGAGGCTCCTGATACTGCTGCATTGAGCCGTATAACGGATAAACTTCGTAAACTCGGTATTCTTGCGGAAGGCGGTCAGGTATGACAGAAGATTTACATCAGGCGTTGAACCGTCTGGAAGCATGGATGCGGCAATATATGAAATCCTGGTATAACGAGGCAGAGGATATACAACAGGCAATTCGCATGAAAGAGGAGCATACCATGCGAGTCCTCGGATATGCCCGTGAGCTGTCCGAGCATCTCGGCCTTGCAGGGAACGATGTGATTCGGGCGGAAATAATGGGTCTGCTGCATGATGTGGGCAGATTCCGCCAGTTTACCATATACCGCACCTTCAACGATGCACAGTCTGAGGACCATGCTGCCTTGGGGCTTAAAACCATTGCCGATGAAGGGCTTATAAGCAGTTTGCCTGAAAAGGATCAGGAGATTATACGGTTTGCCATTTGGAATCATAATAAGAAGGTAATTGAACCTGCTCCGGACAAAATATCGCTTATGTATGCGAAAATACTGCGTGATGCAGACAAGCTTGATATATATTATGTATTGGAGCCTTTTATTGCTCCGTCTGACGGTACGGGAATCAGTCCGGATTTTGTCAGGAAATTCACTGCCGGGGAGCAGTGTGATTATACGATGATACGCACCATGGACGACAGAAAGCTCGTCCGCCTTATGTGGGTGTATGATATAAATTACTCGTGGACGATGAAGCGTGTGCTTGAGAGAGAGTATATTGATAAAATCGTCCGCTGCCTGCCGCAGGGAGATGCGGAGATTGACAAAGGAGTACAGCGGCTTCGTGAGTATGTGAAGGAGAAATGCAATTCCGAGGATAAAGCGGAATGATTTCAATGCTGTACCGTTACAAACATGAAATTTATATGCAGGAGGAAGTTAATCATGCCTGAGAAAGATAATTTGGCTTCAAATTTCGTCGAAAACGCAATCAATGAAGATTTGAAGAACGAAAAATACACAGAAGGAATCCATACGAGATTTCCGCCCGAACCTAACGGCTATCTTCATATCGGCCATGCAAAATCCATATGCCTGAACTTCGGTCTCGCCCGTGAGTTTGCAGGAAAATGCAATCTTCGTTTTGATGATACCAATCCTACAAAGGAAGATACGGAATATGTTGATTCCATCCAGGAGGACGTCAGCTGGCTGGGCTTCAAGTGGGACGAGCAGCACTATGCTTCCGATTACTTCCGGCAGCTTTATGATTTCGCGGTTGAACTCATCAAACGCGGCAAGGCATTCGTTTGCGACCTGACTGCTGATCAGATTCGCGAATACCGCGGAACGCTTACCGAGCCGGGCAAAGAGAGTCCGTACCGTAACCGCAGCGTGGAGGAAAATCTTGACCTGTTCGAGCGTATGAAAGCAGGAGAATTCCCGGACGGTTCACACGTGCTCCGTGCGAAAATTGATATGGCTTCGCCGAATATTACCATGCGCGACCCTGTTTTGTACCGTATTGCCCATACGGACCATCACCGCACAGGTGATGAATGGTGCATTTACCCGATGTACGATTTCGCGCATCCTTTGTCTGATGCTATTGAAGGAATCAGCCACTCTGTCTGTACCCTTGAGTTTGAGGAGCATCGTCCTCTTTATGACTGGCTGCTTGAGTCACTTGGCTTTGAGGTTGGAAAGCGTCCCCGTCAGATTGAGTTTGCACGCCTGAATCTTACCAATACCGTAATGAGCAAGCGCAAGCTCCGTCAGCTTGTTGAGGGCGGCTATGTCAGCGGCTGGGACGACCCGCGTATGCCGACTATATCGGGACTCCGCCGCAGAGGCTATACACCTGCAGCACTTCGTGATTTCTGTGAGCGAATCGGCGTAGCAAAGAGCAACAGCCTTGTTGACGTTGC
>JAILNL010000132.1 GCA_024691625.1 Schwartzia sp. (in: firmicutes) | reverse complement strand
TACCGTTTATTTATTGCTTAGACGAAAGAGGGATATATATCTTCCCGTGGATGAACTTGAAGGTCATGATTTTGAATATTATTGTGCCGATCTATTAAAACTTAATGGATTTAGCGAGGTTGAAGTTTGCGTTGTCTGATTTGATGAGGAGGGTGGAGCGTTCGTAGGTGGTCCCGCCGGTGATATCGGCGTTGTGGGCATTGCCGTTGACATACAGTTTGCTTCCTTTGAAAACTATGTCGTCCTGCATGAGGGTAATGTTGCCGTCAGCCCATACCTCCATGGTCGTCATCGTGCCTTTTGCATGGTCGGCTGTTATTACGCGGTCGCTTGTTGCTACCCGTACATGGCCCGTAAGCTCATAAGTCATTGTGAGCGGGTCGAACTTTGTTTTGTCGGCGGATATATCCGGCATGGCAGCGCTTGTGACGGCGGTCATGGACATCAGCAGGCATGCAAGCAGCAAAAAAATACGAAAGGGTTTCATAGATTTTCCTTCTTTCCGGGGTAATATGTTTTTTGTGTTCTTTCCTTCAATAAAAGAAGGAAATTGTTTGTAAATGTAGAATACTAATCAAATAGGAAAAAAAGCTGAAAACGGAAGGAGCGGTTTTATGAGCGGAATACGGGAACGTACGGAAGCATTGGAATATGAAATCCTTGCGCCGGAAGCGGCAAAAAGCCGGGAAGCTGTGCGAAAAAACACAGTGGATTTATGCCCGTTCCGTACCTCATATCAGCGGGACAGAGACCGTATTCTTCACTCAAAGGCTTTTCGACGTCTGAAGCATAAGACTCAGGTCTATATCATGTCCGGCGACCATTACCGCACGCGCATGACACACAGCCTTGAGGTAGCGCAGATATCAAGAACCATTGCACGCGGACTCCGACTGAACGAAGATCTTGTGGAGGCCATCGGGCTCGGGCATGATGTGGGGCATACGCCCTTCGGTCATTCGGGAGAAGCCGTAATGGACGAGCTTACGGGGCATTTCGCGCATAATGAGCAGAGTCTTCGCGTTGTGGAGCATCTTGAGCGCGGAGGAGAGGGATTGAACCTGACCTTCGACGTAAAGGACGGTATCGTGAACCATACTGGAGACACACTTCCAAAGACGCTTGAAGGGCGCGTAGTCCGCATAGCCGACCGCATAGCGTATCTGTGTCATGACTATGACGACAGCATACGGGCAGGCCTTTTGAAGCCCGGTGATCTGCCAAAGGGTGTCACGGATGTTCTGGGTACATCGCATTCGCAGATGATTACGGGATTTGTTTCAGATCTTATTGTCAATTCTGCAGAACTGAAGGATATTGAGCTTTCGCCTGAAATGCAGAAGGTTATGACTACCTTCAGGAATTTCATGTTTGAAAATATTTACCACTCAGATGCACTGAAGACTGAACGTGAACAGGCAGGCTTTGTGCTTAGAGAATTATACAAGTATTTTTTTGATAACTTTGAAAAGCTTCCTGAGGAATTTATCGCCAGAGAAGAGCGCTGGGGCCGCAAGCAGGTCGTTGTTGACTATGTTGCAGGTCTTACTGACAGCTATGCTGTGCAGTTATTCCAGGAGATATTTGTTCCTCCGGTTGCGTTTATCACAAGATAAATTATGAAAATGAATTTTTTTTAAAAAATCTTTCGAACAAAAGAGGAATTTTTGGATTTATCTTGAATATAAGATAAAGTGAACCGCTGACAAGAATTAAAAATCTTTTAGCGTTCATTATAGAAGAAGTTCTTTCTAATGACTCCAGGGGTGAATCGACGGTAATGAGAAATGCAGCGATGGATGAATTTGTGGCGCGGGTTAGGGCCGAGTCCGACATCCTAAGCGTGGTGGCGTCCTATGTACCTCTGAAGCGTAAAGGGAATCGATATTGGGGCTGCTGTCCTTTTCATCAGGAGAAAACAGCGTCCTTTTCGGTCGTGCCGAGTGAAGGATTCTTTTACTGCTTTGGCTGTCATGCGGGAGGGAACGTCTTCAAATTTATTTCGCTCATAGAAAATGTGAGCTATTTCGACGCCATAAAAATGCAGGCGGAGAAATTAAATATCCCGCTTCCGCAGCGGGAGCGTTCAGAGAAAGAAGAGGCCCGTGACCGAAAGATTGCAGATTTGCATAAGGTGCTCACGATGGCACGTGATTTTTTTCACAGCTGCCTGACGCGCACTTCTTACGGAGCACCGGGGCTGTCTTATTTTTCGGGGCGTGATATCGGACAGGAAACCATAGAAGCCTTTCAGCTCGGCTTTGCGCCGAATTCTTATGAAAAGCTTCGTGATGCGTTTATCAAGCGGGGAATCAGCGAGGAGCTATTGAAGGAAAGTGGACTCGTTACAGCACGTCAGGACGGAACGGGCGTTTATGACCGGTTTCGCAACCGTGTTATGATCCCGA
>JAILNL010000078.1 GCA_024691625.1 Schwartzia sp. (in: firmicutes) | reverse complement strand
AGCTGCTGCCTGCCCTACTGCAGAAAAATCCACAAAACCAAAACCAAAAGCTACGACCGTACCGAAAATCAGACCAAGCAGAACAGCTATGTGACCTACAAAGCCCTGACTTACACGATACAGGAAAAGAATTAGCGCAAGCACAAGGAATGCAATCAGTATATTCATGGGTGATGCATAATCCGGAGCGGCAGGATTTACACCGGCAATCCAGCCCACCGCAACAGGCATGAGCGTAAGACCGATAATCATTATAACCGCACCTGTAACAACAGGCGGAAATAAACGAAGAAGCTTGCTGAAATAGTTCGCCGTTACAAAGCAGATGATACCTGCTACTATTACCGAACCATATACGACCCGGAGTCCTTCCGCGCCGCCTCCTGAGGAATTTGCGATAAGAATCATCGGAGTGACAGCAGTAAAGGTGCATCCTTGCACAATCGGCAGCTTCGACCCGATGGCAGGTCCAAGGCTAAGTGTCTGAACCAGCGTCGCGATTCCGCATGTAAAAAGATCGGCATTAATAAGGTAAATCAGATGTTCCACGTCCAGATGAATCGCTCCCGCAAGTACAAGCGGCACAGCCACCGCGCCTGAATACATGGCAAGAACGTGCTGAAAGCCGTAGATGAGGAGCTTCCATATCGGAAGAATTTTATCAACCGGATGGACTTTGGATGATTGCATGAAGATTTCCTCCCGTCAAAATAAGTGAACAAGGACTAGTATACCTCCAAAAATTTTTGAACGCAAAATTTTTTCACCTTTTTCTAAATGCTATTGCATTTTATCCACAGAATCGTATACTTATTTTAATACACTTTTTACTCAGGAGGTCACATCATGGAGTTATTAGAAAATCGTATCAAGGAAGAAGGTCTTGTCCTCCCGGGCAACGTCCTCAAAGTAGATTCCTTCCTTAACCATCAGGTTGACGCGCAGCTCATGCTTAAAATGGGCAAGGAATTTGCACGCCTGTTTGCCAATAAAGGCATTCAGCGCATCCTGACGATTGAAGCTTCCGGTATCTCCATGGCCCTCACAACGGCTCTTGAGCTCAATGTTCCGTTTGTTTTCGCCCGCAAGAAGGCATCTGTGCTTATGTCCGACCCGGCTTATGTTGAGGATGTATACTCCTTTACAAAACAGGAAACGGCTCATATCACGGTATTGAAAAAATTCCTTCCTGCAGGCGAAAAAGTCCTCATTATTGATGACTTCCTCGCAAACGGTGAAGCTGCCCTCGGCATGGCACGCATAGTCGAGAAGGCCGGCTCCGAGGTTGCAGGTATCGGCATCGCAATCGAAAAAGCTTTCCAAAAGGGACACAACCGCATCATTGAGGCCGGCTATCATCTGGAGGCCCTTGCAAGTATTGCATCGCTTGATGACGGAAAGGTTACTTTCACAAGATAATATTTGTACTCACGCATACAAAAAGACACTCAGCAGCAAGCCGAGTGTCTTTTTTCTTTTTCTTATTCGTAACGAAGCGCTTCAATCGGGTCAAGAAGTGCAGCTTTTCTTGCAGGATAAATTCCGAAGAAAAGACCGATTCCCACCGAGAAGCTGAAAGACATCAGAATAGGTCCAACCGTAATAACAGTCTGGAACCCGCCGAATTTCGATATGGCGAGAGCCACTCCGATACCGAAGGCAACACCGATAAGGCCTCCGATAACACCTATGACAACAGACTCAATAAGGAACTGCGTCATGATGTTCTTGAAGGTCGCGCCAAGCGCCTTTCGTATACCGATTTCACGGGTACGTTCCGTTACAGACACCATCATGATGTTCATGATACCGATACCGCCTACAATGAGCGAAATAGCCGCAATACTTCCCAAAAACAGAGTAAGCATTGTGGTCGTCTCATTAAGCGTGGTCATGAGACTTGTAAGGTTCTGTACCTGAAAATCGTTTTCCTTGTCACCCACGAGATGGTGACGCTGGCGCAGAAGTATCTCTATGTTCGACTGCACCTCGTCCATCTTTTCCTGACTGACAACCTGCACGTTAATCATATTAACATAAGTGATGCCGAGAAGTCGGTCCATGGCTGTAGTAAGAGGAACGATAACCATATCATCCTGGTCCTGTCCTGTGGAGGACTGGCCCTTGCTCTCAAGCACACCGATAACGCGATATGGCTGATTTTTTACTCGGATTGTGTGGCCTACCGGATTCTCTTCTCCGAAAAGATTTTCCGAGACCGTTGTGCCGATAACGGCAACGCGGTTTCTCGTAGCGAGGTCATTTTCCGAAATAAACGAACCGTTGGAAACACTGAGGTCGCGAATCTGCATAAATTCCGGTGTTACGCCCTGCACCTGAGTGTTCCAGTTCTGGTTTCCGTTGACGACCTGATAGGAGCTGCTGACTACAGGCGACACATACTGCGCATCCTTGATTTTCTTTTTTATCGCCAGCGCGTCCTCATATTTCAGTGTCGTACGCGAACCTGCCGAGCCACGGACACCGCCTGTTGTCGCAGCTCCCGGACGGATAATAAGCATATTGCTTCCGAGGCTGGCAATAGAGCTGGTGACCTTCTGCCGTACACCCATACCGACGGCAACCATCGCAATAACGGCGCCTACACCGATAATAATGCCCAGCATAGTGAGGATCGAGCGCAGCTTATTCGCGAAAAGTGCATGAAGCGCGATTTCCACGCTTTCCATAAACATTCCCATGCGTTCTCTCCTCCTTTATACGACATCCATCTTTACGCCCTTGCCGGCATCTTTTGTGATGAGGCCGTCACGAACCAGAAGCTGTCTGCTGGCACAGGCTGCAATCTCCGGTTCATGCGTAACAAGGATAATGGTACGTCCGGCCTGATGAAGCCCTTCGAAAATTTCCATTATTTCCTTGGTGGATTTAGTATCAAGATTTCCTGTAGGCTCATCGGCCATGATGATATGAGGGTCGTTGACAAGTGCCCTGGCTATTGCAACACGCTGACGCTGACCGCCTGACAGCTCATTTGGCTGATGGTCTGCACGGTCTCCGAGTCCGACGGATTCCAATACCTGGCGTGATCTTTTATCGCGCTCGGATTTTCCCACACCTGCGTAGATAAGCGGTAAAGCCACGTTTTCAGCAGCAGATATACGTGAGAGAAGATTAAAATTCTGAAATACAAATCCGATACGTTTATTACGAACAACGGCAAGCTCATCATCCGAAAGATTCGCGACCTCAAAGCCGTCCAGCTTGTATGAACCGCATGTTGGCCTGTCCAGACAGCCCAGAATATTCATCAGAGTTGATTTTCCCGAACCGGAAGGCCCCATCAGCGCTGCAAATTCACCTTGTCTGATACTCAGGTCGATTCCCGCCAGAGCGGCAACCTCCTGCCCTCCTACATAGTATATTTTCTTTATGCCGGCGAGCTCAATCATAGTTTTTTCCATTGCGCTCACCCCTCCTTAAAACGGTGGACGTCCACCGCCACGGTTACCGCCGCAGCGGTTTCCGCCTGTATTTCCGGTGCTGCTCTTCTTGGCTTTATAGCTGTTGGCAATAACATCACCTTCATTAAGTCCTGAAAGAACTTCTACGTATTCATCACTGTATATTCCTGTTTCAATATACTGTTCCTTTGTCGAGCCGTCAGGCTGCATCAAAAGAACGTAGCTTCCGCCTGTATTTGTTTTAAGTGCAGAAATAGGAATTGCAAGTGTCTGAGGCTTATCCGAGGTGATGACCTCCACCTGTGCCGTCATACCCGGCAGGAGAAGATTGTCAGGGTCCTCAACATCAAGAGTTACATAGTAGTAAATAACGCTGACAGAGGAAGAGCTTGAGGAAGATGACGTTCCCCAGCTGCTGGTTACGTCTGTCTGAGAGATAAGGGATACCTTTGCCGTAAAGGTCTTGTTCGGATAAGCGTCTACTGTAAATGTCGCCCTCTGTCCGACACGGACACTTCCGATATCCGTTTCATCAATTTTAGCCTTTATCTGTTTTGTCGAAAGGTCTGCGATACGCATGATTACCGTCGGGTTTGAATTGCCCTGTACCGCCATGGTACCCGGCGTCAGAGGTTCACCAACAACAACTCCGTCCATAGGTGCTGTGATGACAGTTTCCGCCAAATCGGACTCCGTTACCTCAAGATTACTGAGAGCCGTATCGTACTGATATACCGCGTCCTCATAGTCCTCCTGCGTGCTGGCTCCGATATTATAGAGATGCGTCATACGGTCATATTTTGCTTTTGCATTGACAACCTTGTACTGGGCCTGCTCGCGCTTTGCCTCAAAATCCTTGCCGTCAAGGGTAGCGACCGTCTGCCCCGCTTTTACTTTATCATTTTCTTTTACAAGCACCGTTTTAATACGTGCCGTAATTTTTGAGCTGACTTCTACAGAGTTCAGCGGACGGAGCGTTCCCGTTGCTGAAACAGTAGATTTGAGATCCTGCTTTTTTACTTCAACGGTCTGTACCTGTGCTGCTTTTTCCGCCTTTTGCCCGGAGCGGTAATACTGCCAACCGCCAAAGGCACCCGCCGCAATAACAAGAGCTATTACACCTGCTTTTACCTTGCCGTTGATTTCCATTTATTTCACCTCTCTGTCATGTCTGTTAGCAGCTTTTGCCGCAGCCGCAGCAGCCTCGATTTCCTCCGGAACACGTTCATCATCTACAACTGAGCGTGCATGGCGGTAATCGCGGGATACCGGAGCATCTGCCGGAACAGGTCTGTCTCCGAAGCGTTTCTTTGCCTCAATAACAGCATTCGGGTCAATATCATCAGGGGACTGGCCTATATCAAGACCAACCGCGTTTTCAACAGCAGCCTTATAGCGTGCATAATCATATTCGGCACTGATGTAGTTAAGCTGTGCCGTAGAGAGTGCTACCTGCGCGTCGAGAATATCCAGCATAATTCCCTGACCTGCACGGTATTTCTCGTTTGTGATGTAGTAATCCTCTTCTGCTTCCTTTACCGCGGACTGCGTAGCAATAAGGCGGCGCTGTGCCTCGCGCATATTGTAGTACTGCTGACGGACGTTGAGGTCAATATCCTCTTTATCCTTCTTTACCTGCAGCTCCGCTATCTCATAATTCGTCTTTGCTTTATCGACGGCAGCCTCAGTAACACCGCTGTCAAATATATTCCAGTTCGCTCTGAGGCCGATAGTGCGGGAATGGTCATTGCCATGGCCCTGAGTAAAGC
>JAILNL010000069.1 GCA_024691625.1 Schwartzia sp. (in: firmicutes) | reverse complement strand
GAGGCCGTGCATGCCTGGTTATTCTTTTTCTATTTCAATATTCACAAAAACCATTTTGTTTGTGACCGTAACACCGTTTGGCAGGCTAATAAGCACTGCGCGGCGGGTGTTTTTCGTAAGCTCGGAGACCGTAATAGGCTCAGTCGTCAGCGAGTTTATCGGATTGATGATAAAAGATTCCCCGGCTATTTCGACACGTGCCGGCTCAATCTTAACAGACTTTACAGCGTATCCCTCGGGCGCTGTCCCCTCAAAAAGCGGCTTAACGTCTACAATCTTCTTTGAAAGCCCTCTTGCGAGCTGAACATGTACACTAACAGATTTCGGAATGACCCTGACATCATCAATTCCCGTTCCTTCATCTCCGATGGCAGTAAGCGGAACGTGAACATCAACATCAGTATCGCTGGACTGCGTCAGCCCCACATAACCAATAACCTGCGCAACCTCCTTGACAGAGGAACGCGGTCCTTCAACCGTTACCGTAGGGGTGTTCGGAGTTACGCTGGCCACCGCCATATCCTTAGGTGCCTGTCCCACGCGGATAAGAGTGATATCCATGGCGCGCTGCACAATCGGGTCAATGGTGACCTCAATCATATCCGGAGATACCTCCACAGCTTCTACGCCCTGAGGAATCACCGTATGCACCTTCAGCTTATGCGTTCCAGGTTCGACACTGTCCAGATTAATGAAGGCACGGACATCATCCTGGTCTATGGAAGCAACCGCTGAACGTGTCCCGCGAAGCTTGATTTTTATGTTCTCATCGCTCAGATTAATCTTTGAACCGTCCGGTGCATTAAGCATCATAACAGGAACACGATAGCTGGTATCACTCATCGGATTCTGGTCCTGCACTACGAAAATCCAGAGGATAACCGCCCCCAGAAGGGCAAATATCTTGGCTATAGGTTTCCTGCGAATAAGGTTCAGAAACCAGCTCATTTCTTCTTCCTCCAGTTCGCTACAATTTCCTTAATAGAAGCATTTTCCCGTGTGAAAATCGGGCTCAGATAACCGAGAAGCTTTTCGGAATCGAGGCGGCGAACAATATGGCCTTCTTCGCACACCGACACAGTACCCGTTTCCTCGCTCACAACTATAACAAGCGCATCGCACTGCTCGGAAAGACCGATAGCGGCGCGATGGCGGGTGCCGAGCTCAGAGGAAAGAGAATGATTATCCGTGAGTGGAAGCAGGCAGCCTGCAGCAATGAGGCGCTTTCCGCGAATGACAATGGCACCGTCATGAAGCGGCGTATTAGGAATAAAGACGTTCATCAAAAAATCCGCCGTAACAAGTCCATCAATCTGTATACCTGATGCGCATATATCATTCAATCCCATTTCACGCTCAATTACAATCAAAGCTCCTATTTTCTGCCTTGAAAGTCTGAACACAGCGTTATCAATCTCTTTGACGAGAGAACGGGCTTCCTCGTCATTTATGAACACCGACTTTCCAAACAGCCGGCCCTGCCCCAAATGCTCCAGTGTTCTGCGAAGCTCAGGCTGAAACACTATGGGCAATGCGACAAAGAGCAGCGTCAAAACCTTCTCCAGCATCCAGTTCATCGCGTTAAGATCGACCAAATCCGTAATAACCGTGATAACCAGAAGCACTATAAGACCCTTCAGGATAGTAATAGCGCGTGTGTCCTCGAGCATACCGTACATTTTATAAAATATGATTGCTACCAAAAGTATGTCGAGCACATCACGAGGCCCTATAGTCATAAAGATTCCACGTATCTGCCCCGGCAGCAGCATTGCTGAGAAAGATACATCAGAAAAATCCATAAGCAACAACTCCAAAATAAAATCTATATTAAAGGTATTCGCCTTCAGTCTGTAAAATCCTTGTTCAGATTACGAGAAAAAAATGAAAAATTTGTGAAGCATACCTTCATTTATTACATAGAAGATTCTTTAGGGTACACCTCATCAACCGCCAACGCGATCCCTAAGTCAGCATGCCACAGGCATGTTGACACTCCTAAAGGAGAAGGCAATTTTTTCTTGCCTTCGGAATGTTTCGCAGGATATCCCCCGCAAGAAGTCCGTCCCCGTTTTCTTCAGCTGCCATGTCACCGGCAGCTCCGTGGAGATATACACCGAGAAGAGGCGCGTTCTCTGAAGAGGCTTCCTCCATAAGTCCGGCAATCGTTCCGGCCAGCACATCACCGGAGCCTGCAGTCGCCATGCCCGCATTCCCCTTTGATGTGAAATATATCCTTCCGTCCGGATACACAACAATGGTACATTCGCTTTTTACAACAAGGACAGTCCCCCAATCCGAAGCGGCTTTTCTGCATATCTGAAGGAGATTCTGTCTGAGCTCGGATACCTTTATTCCAAGGAGTCCGGCCATTTCTCCCAGATGCGGTGTCAATATGACGGGGTTTGCTATCCCCTTTAATTCCTGCGTATAGCCCTGCCAAGCGAAAAGTCCGTCTGCATCTATGATTGTCGGTTTGCCTGCCGTCTTTACAAATTCGCGTATCATATGCGATGTCTGCGGGTCACGTCCGAGTCCCGGCCCTATAAGAACAGCATCAGAATCTGCTGCAAGCTTTTTCAGCGGTTCAAGAGCATCATCTCCCAGCACTCCGGGGCGCAGCTCAGGAAGCGCGCGAACCATTACCTCGGTCAGCTTCATTGCAAGCACCGCCGTAAGACTGTTTGCCGTTGCAAGTATAGAAATCCCGCCCCCTGCGCGGAGAACGGCCTCCGATGCCATAGCCGCTGCTCCGGTCATTCCTCGGGAGCCTGCAACTACCAGCACACGTCCGCAGCTTCCCTTGTAAGCGTCCAGCGGGCGTGCCGGAATAATCGCTTTTGCCAGATTATCATCAAGATATTCCTGCATGATTCCCTTATCGTTCAGAAGCGGCGGCGGCATGCTTATATCGTCGACAACAAGACGTCCTGTAAACGCTTCACCCGGGCAGAAGAAGTGTCCTGCCTTCGGGAGTCCGAAGGTCACTGTGACCGCAGCGCTTACAGCCGTCTCCGCTTCCCCCGTATCTGCGTTTACGCCGCTCGGTATATCAATGGAAACAATAGGCATTCCTGCCTCATTCATCATGTTTATAATTTTTTCGTATGTCTCATTCAGCTTTCCGGAAAAACCGGTTCCGAGAAGGCCGTCCACAGCCGCGTCAGAGAGCTTGAGCCATAGCTTCAGCTTATCCCAATCATGCTCTGTCTTCATTTCATAAACAGGGATTTCAAGCGCACGGCAGATTTCGAGATTTTTTGCCGCTTCATCGGAAAGATGCTCCGTATTTCCGATACAGAAAACAGCAACACGGGTTCCGTGGTTTGAAAGATGACGCGCAGCCGCGAAAGCATCACCGCCGTTGTTGCCGCTTCCTGCAAAAACACTGACGGTTTTGGACTCAAAACCCTCCATGATATCTCCCACGACACCCATGACGGCACGTCCCGCATTTTCCATCAGAATAGACGGTGGAATATGATACTTTTCTGCCGCAAGCTTATCCATCTGGCGCATTTCATCAGACAATGCAATTTTCATCTATCCTTCTCCTCCTCCACGCAGCAGGACGCCGCCGCATATTCCTTCACATGTGTAAGGGAAACCGAAATTTTGGAAATACCAAGGGAAGCAGCGCGCTCCGAAAGCTTTCCCGAGAGTGTAACATGAGGGCAGCCCGCTTCATCGTTAAGTATTTCAATCTCCGTAAGCGAACCTCCCGAAAGCCCTGTTCCCAATGCCTTCAGTACGGCCTCTTTCCCTGCCCATCGTGCAGCATACGAAGCCGCGCGGCCTTTCCCTCTTGCATCGCAGTACTCCTGCTCTGCTTTCGTATAGACCGTATCTATAAAATGCTGTTTCTTTATCGCTTTTTCCACACGCCCGACCTCAACAAGGTCTATGCCCGTACGGATATGCATGTACTTCACCTCAAAAGTAAAAAAGGGGCTGTCGTTCTTCAATCGACAACCCCTCAGATTCCTTTATTTTGCTACAAGGGTACCTTCTGCCATCTTGAAGCTCCGATTAATCAAAATCTCAACGCGCCGGTTCTGGCTGCGTCCTTCCTCCGTTTCGTTCGATGCAACAGGACGATACTCACTGTACCCCAGTGCACTGAAACGTGCCGGATTCAAATTCGGATTCGATGCCAACAGGAACTTCATGAAATTCAATGCGCGTGCAGAACTGAGTTCCCAGTTCGACGGATACTGCCCCGTGGAAATAGGGACGTTATCCGTGTGCCCTGAAATAACAACATTCTCCGGAATCGCTGCCAAAAGCCCCGCAACAACCGGGCCAACAAGCTGAGATTCCGGAACAAGCTCTGCCGAGCCTGATGGGAAAAGTGCCTTTTCTTTAATACGAATCATCAAGCCATCTTCAGTAAGTGTTGTATGCAGACTTCCCTCAAGATGATTTTCCCTGATATAGTTATCCAACTGACGCTGTATATGCTGAAGCGTTTCATTTTCAGCAATATACGCACCGTTGCCGCTGTCCTCGCCGGACTGTGCCGTGCCTCCCGTGGAATACATGAACGCAGGACCTACGCCGGGGAAAAATCCGGCACCGCCGCTGAAAGCCATGTGAAAAGCGTTACCCATCTGCTGAACCTTGTTCTTATCCATAGCACCCATACAGAACAGGCACAGGAACAAAGCGAACAGAAGCGTGAGCATATCGGAATACGGCAGGAGCCAAGCCTCGCCTGCTTCCTCTTCGTGAGGTGGCGGAGTTTTCTTTCTTGCCATGTATTAACCCTCCTTCTTCAAAGCTGCACGCTCGGTCTGCGGGATAAATACCATGAGCTTTGCTTCGATTGCCGTCGGTGAATCACCGGCCTGCAGTGAAAGGATACCTTCAATAATCATACGTTTCATGCCGATTTCTTCTTCAGACATGACTTTCAGCTTATTAGCAATAGGCATCCACATAACGTATCCTGTGAAAATACCGAGGAACGTAGCGATAAACGCGGACGCGATAGCGTGACCGAGTTTATCAATATCATTCAAGTTACCAAGAGCCGCTATCAGACCGACAACGGCGCCAAGAACGCCCAGCGTCGGTGCATACGTACCTGCCTGAATAAACAGGGAACGGCCCGTTGCATGGCGCTGCTGCATAACCGAAAGCTCTGCATCCAAAACGTCGCTGACGAACTCAGGATCCATACCATCGATAACCATACTGAGACCTGTACGGAAGAACGGGTCCTGAATGTCCTGTACTTTACTCTCAAGAGCAAGGATACCTTCACGGCGTGCAATCTGAGAAAGCTCAATGAAAAGCTCCAAGAGCTCTGCCTTCTGCTGACCGGACGGTGCATTAAGAGTTTTCTTTATCAGCTTAGGAAACGTCGACATATGCTCCATGCGGAAGCCGATAAAGAGGCAGGCAAACGTACCGCCAATGATAATCATGTATGCGGCCGGATTGATCAACGAGGAAAGCGGTGCACCCTTTACGACCATTCCGACGAAGATAGATATAATCGCCAGAACGATACCTATCAATGTAGCTTTTTCCAAAATATGTCCTCTCCTTTTTCCCTGACACTTCCTATTTAGAAAGTCGTCTTCCATGACGCAATTAATAACACTTTTACTTTATTATTCCATAAAAACTCAAAAAATCCTACCAAATCGCCACAAAAAAATTTATAAAATCAAAATTTCGGACTAATCTCCCATCTTTCACTTTCTATCTTCCCATTTGACTATAAATTGCTTTGTTTTAATTATTCATACTACCACCTTTCATTAAAATATGTTATAATGAATCCGAAGTAATAAACCTTGGGGTGTATGAGTATATGAAAAAAATACCTGTAGAACTGCGCCAGCTAGAATACTTTCAGATGGCAGCAAGACTGAAAAACTTAACACGCGCAGCTGAGCGACTCCATGTGTCCCAGCCGAATATCACCGTAGCGATTAGAAAACTTGAGTCCTCGCTCGGAATTCAGCTCTTCGACCGCAGTCAGAAACAGCTTTCGCTCACTCCGGAGGGATCTGTGTTTTTAAGCCGCGTGGATGTGGCCCTTCGAAATGTGCAGGATGCTCTTGTCGAAATCGACGATTATAAGCAGCTTCAGAAGGGTACTATCCGTATCGGCATTCCGCCGATGATCGGTTCATTCCTTTTCCCCCGCATCTACTGCGAATTCCGCCGCCAACATCCGAACCTTGCCATCAACCTGTTTGAGGAAGGCTCGAAAATGGCCCGCGAGAAGCTTGAAGAGGATGAGATTGATTTCGGCATCGTTATCATCTCCGATCCTTCTCCGAAGCTTTCAGTTCTTTCTATGGCTACCTGCCAGCTCGTTGTGGGCGTACCGGAAAATCATCCTCTGGCACAGAAGTCTTCTGTCACACTGGACGATTTTGCCGAAGCTGAGAGCATTTTCATGAAGGAAGGTTCCTTCCTCCGTTCGCAGATTCTCGATAAATGCCATGATCAGGGGCTTGAGCCTAATATCATTATCGAATCGAATCAGATTGAGACTATCAAAGGTCTTGTCTCGTCAGGCGCAGCTATCACCTGTCTTCTCGATTTCGTTCTTGAGAACACTCCGGGCATCAAGGTTCTTCCCTTCAAGGAACCGCTTTTCTACGACCTCGGTCTCGCCTGGAAGAAGGAACGCTACGTATCTCATGCGGCACAGGCATTCATTGATTTTTGCCGCGACCAGCTTATCCGCTGAACCATGCAAACCATCAAAAGCGCTGCTTTATGCGGCGCTTTTTTATTTTGCCTTTTATGTGCCTGCCTCTGATGTTTTTTATTTATTGTATTGCAAAATCATAGTATTGTGCTAAAATATAACAAAAATGTATAGAAGGCATAAAGGAGGCCATATTATGGCATACATTAATGAGAATTATCTTAAACTGCCGGGCAGTTATCTTTTTGCGGAAGTCGCGCGCCGCGTTTCCGAATATAAAAAAAATCACCCGTCTGCAGACATAATACGTCTTGGAATCGGAGATGTCACACTTCCTCTTCCGCAGGCTTCTATTGACGCCATGCACAAGGCTGTGGACGAGATGGCTCATGCAGAAACCTTCCGCGGCTACGGTCCGGAGCAGGGCTACCCCTTCCTCATCGAAGCTGTACGCAAGCACAACTACACTGACCGCGGACTTGATATCGCAGCAGATGAAATTTTTATCAGTGACGGTTCAAAAAGCGACTGCGGCAATATACAGGAAATTTTTGCTGAGAATTCTACTGTTGCAATCACAGATCCTGTTTATCCTGTATACCTTGACACCAATGTAATGGCCGGACGGACAGGCACGCTTAAAGAGGACGGGCATTTCGAGGGCGTCGTTTATCTTGCCTCAAATGCGGAAAACAATTTCTGCCCGGCGCTTCCGAAGGAGCATGTGGATATGCTCTATCTCTGCTGCCCGAACAACCCTACAGGCACAACCCTTTCTCATTCCGAGCTCAAAAAATGGGTTGATTATGCCCGCGCGAATGACACAGTGATTTTATTCGACGCAGCCTATGCAGCATATATCTCAGAGCCTGATGTTCCCCGCTCCATTTACGAAATTGAAGGGGCAAAGGATGTCGCCATTGAGTTCCGTTCCTTCTCAAAAACAGCAGGTTTTACAGGAACACGCTGCGGCTACACGGTCATTCCGAAGACTGTAACGGCAAAAGCAAAGGACGGAAGCCGCCATCCGCTCAACGCCCTCTGGAACCGCCGCCATTGCACCAAATTTAACGGTACCGCATATATAGTACAGCGCGGTGCCGAGGCAATCTACACAGAGGAAGGACAGGCTCAGGTCAAAGAAAACATTTCCTATTATATGGAGAATGCACGCATCATCCGTGAAGGGCTTAAGACCGCAGGTATTACCGCTTTCGGCGGAATCAATGCTCCATACATCTGGCTCAAGACTCCGGGCGGATTGAAATCATGGGACTTTTTTGATAAACTTCTTGATACAGGCAATGTTGTCGGAACACCGGGTGTTGGCTTCGGACCGTGCGGCGAGGGTTATTTCCGCCTGACTGCGTTCGGAGACCGTGAAAATACAGAGCGGGCCGTGGAGCGTATTTCAAAATTAAAATTTTGATGCTTTTTGAAAGGAGACGATTCCCATGAAA
Organism: Schwartzia sp. (in: firmicutes); assembly: GCA_024691625.1. Lineage (GTDB taxonomy): Bacteria > Bacillota > Negativicutes > Selenomonadales > Selenomonadaceae > Schwartzia. The sequence continues at coordinate 7,465 of JAILNL010000069.1, read as the reverse complement.
TCTCTGTTTCGTATCTTTTTTCTGATGCTTGCCGCGGTTTTTATCACCCTGCCATCAGGATATGCATCACCGGTTGATTCCGTGGATGAATCGTATGACTTTCAAAAAATCAAAAACGTCATGATTTATGACATCGATTTATCGGGCCAGGAATTAAGCGCCTCCGATAACACCAGTCTGCAGCAGAACTTCCGTATGCAGGCAGAAAAGCTTTTGGAGATTCCATCACTTGATAAGGTCAGGCTCAATCGCAAGATTTCTCTTGCAATCGGCAAAGATCTTGATGTAATCGAGAAAAACAACCCCGAAGAATATGCTGCTCTCGTAAACAGTAATCTCCGTGTGGTTGCAGATATCTATGTAAAATCTGAACTGATTGAGTATACCATCGGTACGTATACCATTCCCGCGCACACTGACTGGAAAACAGTCACGGATTATGATACCTACCGCGACAAGGACGGTCATACCCACACTGTATCACACCAGCGCACGATACCTGTATATGTACCCGAGCAGCAGGGCCCCTATACTCATGTGAAGATGCGTTTTTACTCCTATGACGCAGTAACAGGCAAGGTAATTTTTACACGTGAGGAAACCCGCGAAGATGACGACTCCCGTGACTGTCTTGATACATACAACAAGATTGTCCGGTCGTATTTCCGAGACCTCAGAAAGAAAATTAAATAAGCCGAATAAAAAAGGGCAGCATCTGCAATGGATGCTGCTCTTTTTACGTGCGTCAAAACTCTACGAAATTTCCGTTTCTGAACACGGGGATTTCCTTGCCGTCCTTTGTTATTCCCGTGATATTCATATCCTCTGAGCCTATCATAAAGTCCTCATGGAGAATGGAATCATTTACTCCATGCTGCAAAAGCTCAACGCTGTTCATTTCAGCTCCACCCTTTATGCAGGTGGGATATGCCTTTCCGAGAGCAAGATGGCAGGCCGCATTTTCATCAAACAGGGTATTGTAGAAAAGGATTCCGCTGTTTGAAATAGGAGAATCAAAAGGAACAAGAGCACATTCACCAAGATGGAGCGCGCCTTCGTCCGTCGTCAGAAGCTCCTTCAGTATTTCCTTCCCCTTCGCCGCATCATAATCAGTTACCTTTCCGTCTTTGAAGGTAAGGCACATTCCTTCGATGAGGTTTCCGTTGAATACCAGCGGCTTTGTCGCGTATACGACACCGTCCACACGGTCACGGTCAGGCAGTGTATATATTTCCTCGGTAGGCATATTAGCTACGAAGGACGTTCCGCTCTGAGTGTCCTCGGCGCCCCCGGCCCATATATGTCCCTCAGGAAGCCCGACTGTCAAATCCGTACCCATGGAATTCGTATAATGAAGCGCATGGAATGCATTACGGTTCATAAAGTCGGCTGCCTTCGCCAGAAATGCCGTATGTTTACGCCATTTCTCAACTGCATCTCCGCTGCCGTCTATGCGTACCGTGCGGAAAATCTCCTCCCAAAGGGCACCCACTGCCTCTTTTGCCGATTTATCCGGGAAAATCTTTTTCGCCCAGTCCTCCGTCGGTATGGAAACTACACACCACGCATTCTTGTTTGACATCAGGCGCGCGCGGTATTCAAGAAGTGCTTCTCCTGCCGCCTTCTGTGAACGCTGAAGACGGTCCGGCTCAACGTCCTTGAATATTTCTGGATTATCTGCGTGAATTGAGATAAACACAGCATCGTCTGCCGCCATGTCATCACAGAATTTTTTCCGCCATTCAGGGAAATTATCAAATGCCTCTGAAGGAGCCTTTTTGAAACGCAGATGAGCAAATTTTTCATCGCCCCACTGTATCACCGCGTCCTTTGCTCCTGCCTCAAAAGCTTCTTTTGCTATACGGCGTGCAAAATCCGCACACTCAATTGGAGCGTTTATAACCGCCGGCTGTCCCTTCTGCAGATTTACTCCCACCCGCACGATAAGACGCGCATATTCATTAAGCATGGCTTCGTTCATGCAATCATTCCTTTCTATTAAAGACACATTTCGCTCAGGTTTTCATATTACCATAGAAGTCTTTCGCCGTGAAGTCTCCCTGTAACGCGAAAATAAATATTGCCCTCCCCATTGGAGAAGGCAATATTTTTGCATTTCAATATCAGCGAATTTTATTAAGCGAGGATACAAGCTCATCAAGAGACGGGTCTCCCGGATAAACACCCATTACAGGCTGTTCACCAAAGTAAAGCGTCTCTCCGTCGCTGTAGGCTTCACCCGCAGAGCCGTTGTGGTATGCCGCAGCGAGATTTCCCGCTATAAAGCACGCGCGCTCGTTTCCACCCATGACATCGTCCGCAGCGGGTGTTACGAAATCCTTTCCGTTAACCTTTATCAGAGCCGCCTTGTCGCTGAATATGAGTTCAACCTTTCCTCCGCTGTACTCCTTCAGCTTCTTGGCGTAGTTATCACGGCGCTCCTTGTGTGAAGGGTGGTCAGACGGATTGAAAATATCACCGACAAAATCCGACGAACCTGAGCCGTACTTATCCATTACACGCTGCCAGATTGCCGCACACGCTCCCGGGTTATACTGTGAGTGGGTTATATACTCAAACGCGAGATTATCAGCTTCCCACTCATTCGGCTTTGTTACGTGAACCGCGTCAATATTGTTGACAAGTATATTGCCTATAGCATCTATTCCCGTAGCCCCCGCAATAACAGTTCCTGCCAGGACAGCGTTAAGTCTTCCCTTGAGTCCCTTGCGCACATGCTCCTTCTGCCCATGTCCCATCTCATGCGCCAGTACCACAGCAATCTCATCATCATTGGCAACAAGATTGAACATACCCGTATTCACGCTCATATTATGACCAAGCGAGCAAAAAGCATTAAAGCTGTTGTCCGTATTGATGAAATAATTATACGGCTTTTCGTAAATAGTCGGGTCTACCGCTCCTACAGAATCCGTAAGGTTTTCCATGATGTCGTCCAGGCGCGCGTTCAGGTACGGATCATTGTTTACACCATACTGGGCTTTCATTTTACCAAAGAACTCCTCACGGCCATCGTTATCATAATGCTTCATGGCCTCGTCTGCCTTCTGATACTGCCCTGCTGCCTGAATGGCTCCTCCGAGAATATTTCCCCAGCCTGCATTTGCAGTAGGAGCGGGAGCCAGCGTAAATGCCATCACTGCCGCCGCAGCTGCCGCTGCCGCTTTATTTCTAAAGGACTTCATAAAACAAATCACGCTCCTTTTTCATATATCTATTTCAATTATAACGCCGCATGTATGAAAAAAAAATGATACATTAAGCCGTATGATTTGTTCATCAATATTCGACAAAATTCAAACAATAGCATTATAATATAATATACATACAAACATAAAGGAGCATTATCCATGTGGAATCAGCATAAAACTTCTATAATCCTTGCTGCAACCTTCATTATTATGCTTTCAACCTTCTGGTTTATTCCGCAGCTGGGATTCGTTATCTTCATAGCGCTGCTCATAGATTTACTTCTGAGGCCGCTCGTCACGCGTCTTCAGAATTTCCGCGGTATGCCAAGGAGCCTTGCCTCTGCAATAAGCCTTATTGCTTTTATCGTGTGTGTAGGCAGCCTGCTGGCTTTGCTTTCCTCCACACTTGCAGCATCTCTCCAGCGATTCGCCCGCGATTTGCCTGAGCTCACAGACAATCTTCGGCTGGCTTTCGCTTCGTCCAGCTTTATTTCAACGCAGATAGACGAGCTTTGGCAGGAGCTTGCTTCTCTCTCCATCTCGGCACTGCGTTCCTCCCTTAATACACTTGTATCTATTTTTTCAAAAATCTTTGATACAGTCATTATTCTGTTTACAGCTTTCTATCTGCTTAAGGACGGGAGAAAAATACAGCGCTGGTTTGCGGGACTCTTTCCGCAGAAAGACCACCGCCGTGTATTCCGTCTTCTCACAACCATACTTCGTTCCCTGCATGTATATATCTACAGTCAGTTAACCATCTGCTTCATTATGGGATTTATCGTATTTTGCTATTTCTCCTACAGAAACCTTCCGTACGCGTCGGTTTTTGCCGTTATCTCAGGTGTCAGTGAATTTGTTCCCGTAATCGGACCTACAATTGCCTCAGCCTTCGGTACCGCGCTTACGGCGACTGTTTCCCCTTGGGTTGCAGCGCAGACACTCTGTTTCTACGTAATAATAACCCAGCTTAATCACAATCTGATTTACCCGACTCTCATAGGGCGTTCACTTCACCTCCACCCCGTAGCCGTACTTCTTGGTATTCTTCTGGGTGGCTGCCTCCTTGACGCGCCCGGAATGTTCCTTGCTGTGCCCATCATGGTCATAGTACGTCTTGTAATCATAGACATTAAAAATGACGGAATCTATCTGAACCCTAAATCCAAATAAACCTCATTTTTCGCACAAAAAAAGCTGCCGTTTACACGGCAGCTTTTAATTTTGCTTATTAAGCGCTGGGCTGTTCTTCCATCTTCGGATCAATGTTAAAAATGAGCTTGTCCATCAAGCCGATAAGCTGATTGATTTCCGGTTTTGCAATCTGTCCGTTTGCACCGAGCTCATCACCCTTGCGGCGCATTTCCTCATTGATAAGTGAGGAGAACAGAATGAGCGGAACATCATGCAGACGCTCGTCCTCGCGAATCAGCTTCAGCAGACGGTGACCGTCCATCTTCGGCATTTCGATATCGGAAACGATAAGGCTGACATGGTCTTTGATATCTCCGTCCTGCTTTGCAAGAGCCGAGAGATAATCCCAAGCTTCCTGACCATTGGTATTTCCTTTGACGAAGTTATAGCCGGACTCATGCAGCGTCGAAACAAGCAGGTCGCGAAGCATCGGGGAGTCCTCGGCGACAACGATGTGCTCCTTCGCACGGCGTTCCTTGATATCAGCTTTAGCCTCGGCAAACGTCGTGAGCTTCTGATTGATTTCAGGATTGATTTCCGCAATGATTGTCTCGAAATCGAGCAGAAGAACAATCTTGTCATTCTCAAATTTGATGATACCAACAACACGGGACTGGTCACCGACCTCCGGCGTCGGCTCCATTTCCTTCCATGAAATACGGTGGATACGGGATACGTTATCAACGAGGAAGCCGATATTGTAGTTGCTGATTTCCGTTACAATGATGTTCTTCGGCTGCTCAGTTCCATGTACATTGAGGCACCGCGGCAGATTGACGAGCGGAATGGCACGTCCGCGCAGTGTGAAAAGTCCGTCAACATACGGATGTGCCTGTGGCATGCTCGTTACGGGGAACGCTGCAGCCGTAATGACCTCACGCACTTTAGCAACATTTATACCATAGTTAACGTCTCCTATATTGAACTCGACGATTTCGAATTCATTTGTACCCGTTTCAAGCAGAATTCCCTTGCTTTCCTTTTTTTCCTCTGCCAATTTTATCGCCCCCAGCTAAATCATTCCCTGATGTCAGGTAAAATACATTTCCATTATTAATTATTTATATTCGTGACGGAATCCAAATATCCTTCTTTTTATAAAAAAATTTTTATTTCGAGGAAGCGTCCCCGTCACTTTCTTCTTTCAGATATGTCCAACCGTCGCGTTCTTCAACCAATCCCTGTTTCATCAGATGTCCCAGAGCCCGTTTGAAAGCGCTTTTGCTGATTTGGAATTTATCCTTTATGACCTCCGGTGACGTGGAATCACTGTACGGCATCTTGCCGTGACGTTCTCTCAAAAGCCTGAGAATAACATCACCGTCGCTCGTCATTGCCTTTTCCTTAATTTCCCTGAGAGATGCATTAAGGCGGCCGTCCTTTCGGACGTACGTAACACGGGCGGTCACTGTCGCGCCGACACGCGGCCTGTCCTTCATTTCCTTGTTGTCAATGAACACGATATAGTGCTCTTCTGAAAAAAGGAACGCTCCGCTGTCCGTGTAGTTATAAATCTGGCCTGTTACAAAGCTTCCTACCTTCACGTCATTTGCCGGCTTTGACGCACGGCGCATTTCGTCCTCAACCTCCATAGTAACCGCGAGGCGTCCGGATTTATCCGTATAAAGCTTTGCCCATACCACTTCCCCGATCTGGGGACGTCCGCGCATACCGGCGTAAGGCATGAATATGCCGCGCTCTGCCCCTACGTCGAGAAAAGCACCGTCACGGCTCACATTTATGACCTTTAGGCGGGCAATCTGCCCTTCCTTCATCTTCGGTGTTCGCATGCTTGCAGTCAGGCGGCGTTTAGGGTCGAGATACAGAAAGACCTCTACTTCATCGCCTACAGCAACAGGAGCCGTCTGCTGCAGATTATGCAGCAGTATATCATCACCGGTACTGCCCGTCCCTGCGTCCAGCCAGGCGCCCATCTCACCGAGACGTACCACCTTCAGCTTTTCTACCGTTCCGGGTTTGTAACGGCGTACTTCTTTTTCCTGCGGATCCATTTCTTTAATCCTCATACGGAGTAAGCTCCGCATCTCCCCAAAGCTGCTCAAGAGCGTAATATTCACGGCTGTCGCGCGTAAATATGTGCGCTACAACATCGCCGTAATCCATAAGAACCCACTCGCCCTCGCGGTAGCCCTCCTTATGGTTGAACTCAATGCCCTCCTTCTGCAGCTCCTCTTCAATAGCATCCGCGATTGCGCGCGTCTGCGTAGCTGTATTGCCCGAGCATACGACAAAATAATCCGTCGTAATCGTTATATCGGACATTTTCATCAGAACGATATCATTCGCTTTTTTGCTTGCAGCTGCAGCCGCAACCGCATTTGCCAGTTCCTTTGATGTCTGAATCACACAAATCCTCCTTTGTTCCATCTACTTTTCCGGTGCCGGTTCAGGCTCCGGGAAAAGCTCCTTCATCTTTTCCTGTATCTTTGCCTCATTTGGGAGCCACAGCTTATCGTCGTACGGTGCTGTTTCCCCAGGGAGCATTATCGTCTCGGGAAGCTCCTTCTTGAGGCTTTTGACTATATTCATAAGCTTTGCTGTATCCCAAATCTCCGCATTGGTATTTATATCCTCGCGAAGAATACGGGAAAGCTCCGGTGCTTTTTTAAGTGTATCAAGCTGCAGCACTCGCTCATACATTGCCTTCACAAAACGGTGCTGGCGCTGCACCCGGCCGATATCGCCAAGCTCTCCGCTTCTGTAGCGGAGAAATTTCTGTGCCGTCTCGCCGTTCATGTGCTGATAGCCCTGCGGCAGATGTATCGACAAGCCTTCAACCGGGTCCTCATAATCCATGGGCAGCTCAACATACACATCAATGCCATCCAGCGTATTCACTATATCTGACAGTGCCTTCATATTGATTACCGCGTAATACTGTATGGTAATCCCCAAAAGGTCTCTCGCAGTGCGGACAGTACCTCTTACACCTTGCTCGGTGTAAACGTCAGATATCGGTACCGTTCCCTTCGCACGGTCAACTCCCACCAGTGTCCCCTTTGGTATGGAAAGCACTCTGAGATTGCCGTTGGAATTAT
>JAILNL010000197.1 GCA_024691625.1 Schwartzia sp. (in: firmicutes) | reverse complement strand
AGTCAGAGAGCGAAGATTCTTTTTGAAGAATTCTTCAGCAACCTGCGGGAACAGTGCGTAGGAGAGGATATCCTCCTCCGGTGCATTTTCGTAGCCTTTTTCAGCAAGCTCTTCACGGAACTGTGCCATTGTCTTTTCTTTTGCATCTTCAACGGCACAGTCTGTGATGATTTCAGAATCCTGAATACCGATGGAGTGCAGGAAATCGCGGGAGATTGGTTTCGGTGTATGACCAAACTTGCCACGTGCTAGGTCTTTGAATTCCTTCGGAACCATCTTGTAACGCTCGCCCATCATGACGTTGAAGGTTGCCATAGTACCGACAATCTGGCTGGACGGAGTAACAAGCGGCGGATAGCCGAGGTCAGCGCGTACGCGCGGCATTTCATCCAGCAAATCCTGATATTTGTCTTCCATGCCCTGTTCTTTAAGCTGATTCGTCAGGTTGGAAAGCATACCTCCCGGAATCTGGAAGTCCAGAACGTTAGGATTGACATCAAAATAACCCTTGAGGTTGAACTCTTTGATAAGCTCCTGTTTTACCTGCGTGAAATGCTTAGAAATCGGAATCAGTTTCTGACGGTCAAGCTTTGTATCACGCGGCGATTCCTTCAAGGTTTCAATCATTGTCTCAGTGCACGGCTGAGATGTGTCGCATGCAAAAGGAGCAAGTGCCGTGTCGATGATATCAACGCCTGCTTCGATTGCTTTCAGGTATGTCATGGAACCAAAGCCGCTAGTGTAGTGGGTGTGAAGCTCAATAGGAACTTTGATGGCAGCTTTTAATTTCTTTACCAGGTCTTCAGCAACATACGGCTTCAAAAGACCGGACATATCCTTGATGCAGACAGAATGGCAGCCCATTTTTTCAAGCTCTTTGGCAAGCTCAACGAAGGTTTCATTCGTGTGGTACGGGCTGACAGTATATACGAGACAGCCCTGAACATGGGGCTTCTCTTTGCATTTGAGTGCTTCATCAATGGAAGTACGGAGATTCTGTATATCATTGAGTGCGTCAAAGATACGGAAAACACGCACGCCATGTTCAGACGCTTTGCGGACGAAAGCACGGACAACATCATCGGAATAATGATTATAGCCGAGCAGATTCTGACCGCGGAGGAGCATCTGGATAGGGGTCTTTTTCAAATGCTTTTTAAGTGTATCAAGTCTTTCCCACGGATCTTCATCCAAGAAACGAAGGCATGTATCAAATGTTGCGCCGCCCCATGCTTCAAGAGCATTAAAGCCGATTTCATCCAATGCTTCCAGCTGCGGGACCATCTGACTTATGCGCATACGGGTTGCACACAAAGACTGGTGCGCGTCACGCAGGATTGTTTCCGTAATTTTAACAGGCTGCATCTCTGCCATAATCAAAAACACTCTCCCTTGATTGTATTATTGTGCCTTACGGACATTACATAATTACAGTATATGAAGCTGGATTTTCATTGTCAATGTATACATGAAAAACTTTTACAAAAAATAAGTAATTTCTTTGGTTATTCGTTTTCGTCCATGTCAATTCCTTTTTTTACGAGCTCACGATATGCTTTCTGGAGCGATTTCGTAATTTCGCCAGGCTGACCGTTTGCAATGGTATTGCGGTCAATTGCCTTTACAGGAACGATTTCGTTTTCCGTATTTGTGATGAAAGCTTCTTCGGCAGAATAAGCAAATTCCGGCTTGAAAGCCTTTTCGACAACTGTTAAATCAAGCTGCTTTGAAAGTCGTTCCATGATGAGTTCACGGGTAACGCCCGGAAGGATAAGATTGTTTTTCGGATGTGTCCAGAGGATTCCTTCTTTTACAACGAAGAAATTGGCATCCACGCCCTCTGTAATGATGTTGGCATCCTTGCGGTAGAGAAGGGCCGTTGCGCCGTTAGCTTTTACGGCCTGATCCATTGCGACAACATTTCCAAGCAGGTTAAGTGAGTTAATATCGCAGCGGAGCCAGCGGATATCCTCGACCAATGCGACACGAATACCGTTTTCCTGCCATTCGGTATTCACCGGAGTATCGCGGATAATGACATTCAGGTGCGGCAGGGACGGGTAAGGGGACTGCAAAGAACGCTGGGCTGTTCCTCTTGATAACTGGAAGTAAATGAGTCCGTCCTTTATCTCTGTCTTTTGAATCATTTCATTAAAAAGGTTGTAAAGCTCTTCGTCCGTATCGGTGATAGGAATATTTAATGCCCGCATGGAGTTTCTGTATCTTTCGAGATGCTTTTTTACTCCAAAGCATACGCCGTCATAAACACGAAGTGTTTCATAAACGCCGTCGCCGAGCTGATAGCCTCTGTCCTCCAGTTGTACGGCATATTCTTTCAAATCAATAAAAGTGCCATCGATGTAAGCCAATTCTTTCATCAAAAGACCATTATTATTTATCGTGTTCGTGTTCATGAAGGAAAAGAAAAGTAAATATATAGCTAAAGCAGCTTTGTAAATCCTGTTTGAGGGGCACTGGGTCCCGTCAAG
>JAILNL010000155.1 GCA_024691625.1 Schwartzia sp. (in: firmicutes) | reverse complement strand
GCAGCTTCCGTATCGTAACCTCCTTCTATCCCATGTATATTGATGCCATCAATATCGCAAAAGGAATTGACGGAGTTACTGTCACTAACATGACAAAACCGCAGACAGGCTGCCTGCATGATTATCAGCTCACCACCGAGGATATGAAAACACTGGAAAAGGCAGACGCGTTTGTCGTAAACGGAGCCGGCATGGAAAACTTCCTCGACAAAGTCGTAAAGGCCCAAAAAAATCTAAAACTCATCGAAGCATCAAAAGAACATATCGACTTTATTGAAGAAAACGGCGAACCAAATCCTCACGTCTGGCTCAGCGTCACTTCAAATATCGAACAGGTAAAGAACATCACCACTCAGCTGAAAGCCGCTGATCCAAAGCACGCCGATGCATATCAGAAAAATGCTGACGAATACATAAAGAAACTAGAAGCTCTCAAAAAAGAAATGCATGCCGCGCTCGACTCCGTCCCGAATAAGGATATTGTCACGTTCCACGAGGCTTTCCCATACTTTGCAAAAGAGTTCGGGCTTAAAATCATCGGTGTCGTAGAGCGCGAGCCGGGCACTGAGCCTACTCCTGATGAACTGAAACAAACCATTGAGCAGGTAAAAGGGCTCTCCGCAAAAGCACTTTTTGCAGAACCGCAGTATGCTCCAAATGCGGCAAAAACGATTGCCCGTGAGACCGGAGCAGAGCTCTACTCTCTTGACCCTGTAGTAACAGGCGAAGCCAACGAACAGGCAGCGGATGCATACATAAAGACAATGCGTCTGAATATGGAAACTCTCAAAAAGGCACTCAGCTCAAAGTAACCGCAATAAAGAAATGCCAGTCGGAAATTATATCCGACTGGCATTTCTTTTTGTATACGTTTCTTCGGTTTCCCGAAAAAAATCAAATTAGAATTTGATGCTGGAACGGAACGTGAAAGCGTCCGATGCTTTGATCTGGATAGGTGCACCCGTCTGCGGATTGCGGCCCGTGCGTGCAGCACGATGTGTCTGCTTGAATGTGCCGAAGCCAACAAGACGAACTTCTCCGCCTTTAGCGACTTTTGCCACAACAGTTGCAAGAACAGCATCCAGAACGGCTTTCGTATCTTTTTTGGAGATAGCGCCTTCGAGCTTCTCAGCTACTGCATCAACGAGCATGCCCTTATTGACGACTTTCTTATCGCCGGCTTTTGCTGCTGCCTTCGGAGCAGCTTTTGCTACGACTGCCTGTTTTGATGCTTTTTTCTTGTTTTTCTTTGACATAGTGATACATCCTCCTCTGTCTTTGTAGGTAGAAATTTGACATCTACGAGTGTAGTATTCGCTATTAATCTGAATTCTCCTTCTTTTTTTTGAAAAAATATTGTGTTTTCTCAAAAAAAATGTGATTTTTTTACTTTTACCGATTTTTTGCAGGCTTTGCCACCATTGAAACTCCTAAATTAACGTCCTTGTAAAATTTTTCTGACAAAGAAGGATTTTTCTTTTCCGTCATAAATGTTACAATGTAAACTGACGTCAGTCAAAAATCTACTCACCTAGGAGGAACCTTCATGGACTTTTCAAGATACTTAAAAGAATATCCGGATGTCGAGGGCCGTTTTGGCAAATTCGGAGGTGCATATCTCCCGGAAAAGCTTGTTCCCGCGTTCAAGCAGATTACTGATGATTATCTGACCATCTGCCACTCCTCGCAGTTTGTGCAGGAACTCCGCCGTATCCGCAAGGAATTTCAGGGACGCCCTACTCCGGTGTACCACTGCGAGCGTCTGTCCCGTAAAATAGGTCACTGCCAGATTTACCTCAAGCGCGAGGATTTGAACCACACAGGCGCGCATAAACTCAATCACTGCATGGGCGAAGGTCTTTTGGCCAAGTTCATGGGCAAAAAGCGTATCATTGCAGAGACCGGTGCCGGACAGCATGGTGTAGCACTTGCTACGGCTGCAGCATATTTCGGACTCGAATGTACTATTTACATGGGTGAGGTAGATATCGCAAAGCAGGCTCCTAATGTTGCCCGTATGAAGGTTCTCGGCGCAAACGTCGTTCCGGTCACCCACGGTCTGAAAACTCTCAAGGAAGCCGTTGACGCTGCATTTGAGGATTATCTTGAGAACTACAAGGAAACCATCTACTGTATCGGTTCTGCTGTAGGTCCTCATCCGTTTCCAATGATGGTACGCGATTTCCAGATGGTTGTCGGCTATGAAGCCCGCGACCAGTTCCAGGAAATGATGGGCTTCCTCCCCGATGTTGTTACCGCTTGCGTAGGCGGTGGCTCCAACTCCATCGGAATGTTCGAAGCATTCCTCAATGACCCTGTAGAAATCGTCGGTGTAGAGCCGATTGGACGCAGCGAAAAAATGGGCGACCATGCCGCATCCATGAGCTACGGTTCCGAGGGTGTCATGCACGGCTTCAACAGTATCATGCTCAAGGACGAAAAAGGCGAGCCTGCACCGGTTTATTCCATCGCAAGCGGCCTCGATTATCCGTCCGTCGGTCCTGAGCACGCCTTCCTTCGTGACTGCGGCCGCGTAAAATACGATATTGCAAGCGATGAAGAAGCAGTCGATGCATTCTTCAAGCTTTCGCGCTACGAGGGTATCATTCCTGCACTGGAAAGCTCCCATGCAGTAGCATATGCTATGCGCCGCGCAAAGGAAATGGGCACAGGCTCCATCCTCGTAAACTTGAGCGGGCGCGGAGACAAAGACCTGGACTACGTAATCGAAAAATACGGCTACGGAGAAAAGTACAAAGACTTCAAGTAATTCAAAAAACAGCAGGCGCCTTCCGATTTTACCCGGAAGGCGCTTTATTTCTTAACAGGCAATAATCGGACAACAGCACACAAAAAAGGCTTCCGATTTCTCGGAAGCCTTGATTTCACTGGAGCTGATGGTAGGACTTGAACCTATGACCTGCTCATTACGAATGAGCTGCTCTACCAACTGAGCTACATCAGCATGGTCAGTACGTCAACTGACAAAAAATATTATAACGGACGGGTTCTTTTGTGTCAACACTTTTTTAGGCCGTCGCTCCAATTTCTTCCCCGTCGTCCTCAAGCTTTCCTTCGAGGTCATGGTCCGTCATAGCACATACGCAGGAATCAGACCAGACATTTTCAGCCGTTTCGACCATATCAATAATCGTGTAGATAGGCAGGATAATTCCCATGATTCCCAGAGGTGCGCCAATTGATGACATGAGTGAAAGTGTAAGGAAGTAGCAGCCCATCGGAACGCCTGCATTTCCTATAGCCGCGAAAACCGCAATGCACAGCCATGTAATCATCGTTCCCATAGTAAGCTCAATACCTGCGTTCTGCATGACAAAAAGTGAAGTAACGAGGATAAAGGCCGCGCAGCCGTTCATGTTGATAGTAGTGCAGATAGGAAGTACAAATCGGGTAACAGCCTTTTTAGCCCCAAGATTATTCTCTGCCGAAGCAAGAGTTACAGGAAGAGTTCCGGCAGAGCTCTTTGTGAAAAGCGCAACTGCCAATGCCGGAGCCATTGCCTTAAATACTTTCAGCGGATTCAGCCCGCGAAGTACGAGGAAGATTGGAAGTACAATGAATATCTGCAGAACATTTCCGCCCATCACAACGGCTACATATTTTCCGAGGGAACCCACGATAACGCCCGCAGAAATCTGAGCCGAAAGCTGTCCCGCAAATGCAAGGATACCTGCAGGCAGTGCCCAGAGCAGTCCACGGATAAGCGTAAAGAGAAGCTCCTGGGCACCCATGATGACCTTAACAAGCATATCTCTGTTCTCGCTTTTCGGCATGAAAGCAAGTCCAAGGCCTACAGCAGCCGCAATGATAAGGACTGACAGTACGTTGCCCGCGATAAACGGCTGGAGCAGATTGTTAGGAATAACCGACAGGAAGTGATCGTAATAAGACAGCTTCCCAAGGTTCTGAGGTACATTGGCTGCGCCCGCGCCAACAGCTTCTGCCGGCAGATTGCCCGGTGCAATCCAGAGATAAAGCGTAAGTGCAACAATGCCTGACGCAAAGGTCGTAAGCAGTGTATATGTAACTGCGTGTGAAAAAATACGTCCGGTGTCGCGTTTCGCGCCAAGCATGGAAAGTGTAGTGACGACAGCCAGTGCGATTGTCGGAATAGCTATGAACTGGAACAGTCTCGTAAATACTGTTGCTACAAAATTAAAAAGACTGTTAAGTGCCGGAATCTGCTGCCAGCCGAGAATGGCACCAACAATGAGGGCAGCAAACCAAATAACGAACTGCATGCTGTTTCCTTTGTACCCCTTGATCGCCTCATTGGCTGCTTTTTTTACTTCGGCATTTTGCTTTTCTGCCACTGAATTCATCCCTCTCTGCGGCTTCGCGCCACCTTTAGTATCGTAAAGCTTGTATGCCTATCATGATACAAGGTTTTCAGAAAAGATTCAAGTATTCTTTCGTTTTCAGAAATGATGAGGATTCTCTCAATTTTCTTTAAGTTTCTTTCATTTGACAACTGTTCTCTTGCCAAGTGCCTTTTTTCCCTGTAATATGAATATATAGATTAATTTATGTTTCTATCAAGAATGGTGATTGGCATGCATTATATCTACGAATACGAGCTTGCATCGTTTGTCCTCATGTTTGCATTGCTGCTTCACATCCGTTCTCAGCGGCAGATTGCTACACGGCCCATGCGGTTTTTCGTGTACTTTTTGTGTGCCGCTCTTACAGAGGCCGGTCTTAACGTTATCGCCAGTCTTTCAATCAACTCAGGGCAGATAACGCCCCGAATGTTCATAGACGGCGTCAACCTGACCTTTTTTGTAGTGGAAGCACTTTGCAGGCTATGCTTCTTCCTTTATATTGCCGCACTCTGCGGAATATCAAGAAAAAACAACCAACGTGTCTTCTTCGCAGGTGTTATTCCCGCTGTCTTTCTTATTGCCTTTATCCTTTCAAATCCCTGGACTCATGTTATATATCATTTGGATTCACACAACGCGTATATTCTGGGACCATACGCGTCTGTTGAGTTTGCTTCGTATTTCTACTATCTTATCCTTGTTTTCGCAGTGGCGGTATACTACCGCGAGCGTCTGCAAATGAAGCACATATACATCATCGCTGAATTTACGCTGCTGTCGCTGCTGGCAGTTGGTGTTGAATATCTGTACCGCCCGTTGCTTTTGACAAGCTCAGTGAACGCTCTCGTTCTCCTCAATATCTACGGGACGATGCAGGATCCGAAAATATATCAGGAAACGGTCACTGGCTTTGGAAACTGGCGAGCTTTTAACATGAGGGTGACCCAGTTCATTCGCAGGGCCAAGCCCTTCAGCATTATATGTGTAGACCTTAACGCGAATCGTTCGCTTTTCCGTGTAATCGAATATACTGCCCTTCTTCATCTGGAGGAAAGCATAAGCAACTGGATGTCCGTTGAAACAAACGAGAAAGCGTATGCTTATTATGTTTCCGACCAGCACTGTTTCCTTCTCATAACAAAGCCCGAGCATATTACACAGATTGCCCAGCGCATGGCGGACCGTTTTACACGTCCCTGGCCTGTACAAAATTCACCCGTAACTCTTGCCGCCAATGTTTTTGTCGAATCATTTCCTGAGAATTTTTCAACCTTTGAAGGTCTGTGCGGTATTCTCCGCGCCCTTCGCCTCGACAATAATATCAGCAGCGGAACTATTCTCTGGCCTGATGATCCCTGCCAGCAGGTCTATCGCAGCTCTCTTCACATCAAAAAGGTGCTGGAGGCTGCTCTTGAAGCAAACACCCTTGAGGTGTACTATCAGCCAATAGTGGAAGTCTCAACGGGAAAAGCATGTATGCTTGAGGCGCTTGCCCGATTAAAAGATACGGACGGTAAATTTATTCCTCCCGACAAATTCATAAACATTGCCGAGCAGACAGGTCTCATATACCGTCTCCAACAGGCTGTTCTTGAAAAGATATGTGCATTCTGCCGCGATTCTCTGCTGAATTACCCGGAAATCTCCGTAGAACGCGTTCACATGAACCTCTCTGTGCTTGAATGTATGCAGCCGGATATGGCAGACCGTATCATAAACACCATTGAGCAGTACAATCTGCCGCACTCGCTGATAAGCTTTGAGTTAACCGAGCGTATGGCACTTGTTACACCCGAGCTGATGAAGCATCACATGTCAGACCTCAACCATTACGGCATCACCTTTGCGCTTGATGACTATGGGACGGGAAATGCAAATATTTCCTATCTTATAGACTACAACTTCGATACGATAAAATTCGACCGCAATCTCATGCAGGCCTTCTTCAATCAGGAAAAGGCACACCGTATAATCGGAAGTGAGTTCCTAATCATTAAAGATCTGGGGCTCAGTGTCATAGTCGAGGGTATTGAGTCAGAGGACGAGGTGCGCATACTGAAAGAACACGAAATACAGTACATACAGGGCTTCTACTACAGCCGCCCTCTCCCGGGTACTGAGTGTATCGAATATCTGCGAAAAAACAGTCAGCAATAATAATTCTCTCAAGCATCAAAAAAGGAGCTGTGTACTCACAGCTCCTTTTTTACGTATGCCTTCATAATCCGGCACAAACAATATACATCTTTTCCTGCAGTGCCAATGATTTCGAACTGTCGAATTATGGCTCCGACAAGATAAACCTCACAGGGAGATTGCTTGCTCCGGGCGGAGTGAACTCCACATGCAGCGTCTCACCCTTAAACGTTCCGAGACTGAACATTTCCGTTCCCTTCGGCAGCAGCAGAGAACCGTCCTTATTAGGAAGTGTGATTGGTGCATCAGCATCACCGAAGAATGGCGCATCCTTCGGCACCATACACGTCCATACGCCTGCGGGTTCTTCCGTACTTACATGCACAGCCCCCGTATAGAAGCCGCCTAAGGGATTTGCCCAAAGCTGTACCTTCTTTCGTCCCTTCATGGGGACTTCAAGGTGATACATGACGCCGTAGTTGCCCGTGTTTTCCACGAGGCTTCCATCTGTAGCATCTATACCCTGCTTGAATTTATCATCGACTTCGTTTCCGATGGTTATATACACCTCTCCATCGCCCGGATTATAACGTCCATGTGCTTTAAGCAGTCTGTCCATGCCGGTGAAGGTTCCTCTGAGACGGTGCTCGTCCTTCGGAAGTACCGGGGCAGATTTTACAAACTCCAACGGATCTGCCGACGACGGATAGAGTATAACCGTCACTCTGACCGGACCCGTGGAGCTGAAATCATAGACTCCGTAGACAAGCTGCTCGTTTAATACGAGAGTTTTGTCCATGCTTTCCAGCATAACACGGCTCTGATATCCGTCGAGATAGATAGCATTCTGTGACTGCTTCTCGAAGAAATACTGACGCTGTGTTTCGCGTCCGACCTTGAGATAGTCCCGGTCGGGTGCGCTGCAGCCACCGCGGGTGATGTGTATTACCGCGTATCTGTCACTTGTGTTTTCAAGAACTACTGCCACTTTGCATGCAGTAGGAATCTGATTCACATGATAGTAAAGCACACGCGCGTCGCCCTGAATGACGTCAGAGTATAGTATGCCGGGCTGAGTGACATACTCAGGACTGTCGGAAAAGAGCAGCGTTCCGCCTACGTCCAGTGTATCTGTCTTCAGCGGTGTAAGCTCCATTTCCTGTTTCGACAGATATGTTACGGGCTTTGCTTCCTGCTTCTTTTTTCCCTCCACGTCTGTTGAGGCAGACTCCTTTTTCCTGTTGAGATATTTTTCAAGGATACCCGTGCCTGAGCCCTCCCTGTTCGTTTCTGACGCTTTTATTTCGGCAGCGCGCTCACTCTCTGCCATTATCCTTGCTTCCGCTTCGGCACGTTCTCTTTCGATTCTCCGTGCTTCCGCTTCGCGGGCCGCCAGTTCTTCCTGCCTCTGTTTTTCTTCGGCAGCACGCTCTTTCGCAAGACGTTGTTCTTCCGCCTCTTTGGCTTCGGCTTCACGTCTGGCCTTTTCTCTCTCTTCCGCAGCTCTTGCTTCCTCTTTGGCGCGCTCTATTTCCAGAGCCTCACGCTCGGCTCTTTCTTTTTCCGCACGTTCTTCTATACGTCGTGCCGCTGCGCGCTCTTCTTCAAGAGCTATTCTTTCCCTTTCGAGTCTTTCAGCGCGTTCCATGCGCCGCTGTTCTCCCCGTTCTTCCGCGGCGTGGCGTGCCATGACATCCGCCCCGGTACCGAAAAAGAGCATTCCCGTTAAAAGGCAGGCTGCCAAACGCTTTCCAATCATTTTCTTTCCCCCGTTAATCTTTCATTCTCCCTATATGGCTCAGTACTGCTGATTCAAAAGCGAACCGAACCGCGCGAAAATTTTCGCTTTCCAAATGCGCAGCTTGAATTCCGTCAGGCCGAAATACGGACGCGGAATGTTTATTCTGCGCAAAAGATATGGATTAGTCTCGAAGGTGTTCAGTCCCGGATCCCCCGTGACTGCTGCAAGATATTCCGTTTCTTTAAGTATTGGCAGCATGTAGTCCCTGTATTTTCCGTTTGGATATGACAGAGCAAATACTGTTTTTACTTTATTCCACTCAAGGAGCGTTTTTGAAAGCTGTACCTCCGCTTTCACGTCCTCCGGCGGCATAGTGGTAAGCGCCATGTGATTTGCGGTATGGCTGCCTATTTCGATACCGCGCTCCTGCATGTCACGAAGCATATCCCATGTAAGATAACCCGGCAGTCCAATGTCGTTCGTTACCATAAATACGGTAGCCTTCATACCGCGGCTCTCCATAATCGGGAGCATATCGGTATAGTTGTCCTTGTACCCGTCATCAAGAGTGACGATTACTGCTTTTTCAGGCAGAGTCTGTTTTCCCTTTTTCGCACGGAGAAAATCCAGTACGGATATAGTCTCATACCCCTGTGCACGGAGCTCGTCCATCTGTGCGGCAAAGTCTTGCGGAGTTACGGTGTATTCATCATCGCTCCATGTATTGACCTTGTGATATTCAAGTATGAGTACGCCCTCAGGCGGATAAACCGCCGTGATGCCGAATGCTGCCGCCGTGATGACTACGGCTATGCATAAAATTCCAAATATGCGGCCGAACCAGTTGCTGCTGCGGCGCGGTCCGCCGTAACGATTGATATAAACGCTCAGTTTTATTCCTCTCCTGTCTCTGCGAGCTGCATGAGCTTTCGCATTCTGTGATTTACTCCTGATTTTCCTATACCAAGTATTTCCGCAAGCTCCGCCAGCGCCGCATCAGGGTGCTCAAGGCGTGCCTCTGCTGCCTCACGGAGAGACGTCGGCAGATTTTTCAGCATGCCTTTTTCTTCCAGCCTGTGAATGACTGCAATCTGACGTGCCGCCGCATCAGCGATTTTGTTGAGATTCGCCGTTTCGCAGTTTACTATGCGGTTGACCTGATTTCTTACTTCTTTTACGTTTCTGGATACTTCGAAGGCTTCCACTGCCTGCTCTGCGTCCATATACGCCAAAAGATCTACTATGGCGTCGCTTTCCTTAAGATATACGATATAGGCGTCCTTTCGGTCTGTTATGCCTGCCGGCATATCCAGTCTCCTCAAGAGTGAAAGCAGCAGGTCCGCAAACTGATAGTTCGCCGTGACAAATTCCAGATGGTATGAAGCCTCGGGCCTGTTTACGCTGCCGCCTGCCTGAAATGCCCCCCTGAGATACGCCACACGGCAGCAGGGACGCCTGAGAAGCGTGCCTCCGTTCGAAGATGTAGGCATTGTTCCCGGAAGAAGGCCTATTTCAGAGAGAAAATCTTCTCCGCCCTTTTCAGGAAGAACCCTTACAGTATAGGAATTGTGCTGCTTCAGTCTGCGGAAGCGGCTGACGGTTATTTCCGTGTTGACCTTGCCCGCTTCTTTGAGCAGCACAAGCACTTTTCGCGCGACGGCTGCATTTTCCGTGGTAAAGGTAAGCCCCACGGTATGCTTCATTCCCAGAGTCATGACCGCACCCATTCGCAGAAGCCCCGAAAGCTCCGCCCGACGGTCGCAGGGTTTTGTATATGTAAGACGGGCCAGTTCGTTTTTTACATCGCCCGCAAATGAAGGCATCGGGTTTACCTCCTATTTTGTCTTTTTCTTGTCTCCGTGACGTATTTCTCCGGAGGATAATCCGTATATCATTTTCATGATATTTTTCGTGAGTTTTTGCGGGTCATGATGTCCCGCATCAGTTCCGCTGGTGATGTCAGCCTGTACAAAACCGACACCGAGGCTGTTAAGCTCGTCACGGTCTACGCGGACCGGTTCGGAGCCCTGCAAACTGTAAGCGTAAAGCTGATCCTCGGAAAGTTTCGTGGAATTGACGAGAACGTAGTCCACCGCGCCTTTTCCTGCATGTGCGATAATTGCCTTGACATGCATGGAAGCTGTATAATCGTCAGTCTCTCCGGGCTGTGTCATTACGTTGCAGATATAAATTTTGAGAGCACGGCTCTTTCTGAGTGCATCAGCAATGCCGTCTACAAGAAGATTCGGCATGACACTTGTATAGAGACTTCCCGGCCCCAATATGACAGCATCTGCATTGGCTATTGCCTCAAGTGCGGAATCAACTGCCTCCACATGCTCAGGATAAAGCTGAACATGCTCTATTTTTTTATGTGCCTCGGGAATCTGGGATTCTCCGCAGACAACAGTGCCGTCAGTCATATATGCGTCAAGACGTACATGGGCATTGCTTGCAGGAAGCACACGTCCCTCGACCGCGAGAACCTTTGAGGACTCACGGAGAGCCGTTTCCATATCTCCCGTGACCTCATTCATTGCCGCAATAAAAAGATTGCCGAAGCTGTGCCCCGCGAGCTCGCTTGTACCGCCAAATCTGTACTGAAAGAGTTTTTCCATCAGCGGCTCAGTGTCGGCAAGGGCAACCAGACAGTTACGCAAATCGCCCGGCGGTATAATGCCAAGCTCCTCGCGGAGTCTGCCTGATGAACCGCCGTCATCGGCAACAGTTACTACAGCCGTTACGTTGCTGGTAGCCTGCTTCAGCCCACGGAGAAGCACGGAAAGTCCGTGCCCACCGCCGATTACGACGATATTGGGCCCGCTTTCAAGTTTACGTTTTTCGTAAATCAGGTCTACAAGACGTCCCGAGTTTTCGGGAACAAGCACCATGATGAGGGAGCGGATAACGCTCCTTGTGGCAAACAGCATGATGCCGACACCCAGTATTACAATCAGTGCCCCCGCAAGAGCCGTAGCTGTGTAGTCGTATGAGCCGCGCCAGTTGTAAACGAACCTGAATATAGCTTCCTCTATATGGTCGAGATATTCATAGTTAAAAATCAATGCCAGACCGAGGCTGACAAGCATAACGCCTGCAGCAAAGAGCAGCAGCCAGCGCTTGAATTTCATGCCAGGGTACAGCCATTTCAATAAGTGCATGTTATGTTATACCTCTTCACGAACATGCTCGCGTACATCATTTTTCATGAGGTCGCGGTGTTCCAAAGTTGTCTGGAAGCCCCTTGCTCCCAAAAAGTCATAAATATGCTTTGCAACGAACACAGAACGGTGCATACCGCCTGTACAGCCGCAGGCAATTACGAACTGATTTTTTCCTTCTTTGATATACTGAGGCATCAAAAAGCCCAGCATATCGTCAAGCCGTGTAAGAAATTCCTGTGTGACAGGCCATTTCGAGATATAGTCGGAAACGTCCTGCACCACTCCGCTTTTATGACGGAGCGAGTCAATGTAGAACGGGTTCGGCAAAAAGCGCACATCAAGAACCATATCTGCGTCCATCGGTACTCCGAATTTAAAGCCGAAGGAGAGAACATTTACGTTCATTTTGACTCCGTCCGGATTACCGAAAAGCTGTATAATTTTAGTTTTCAGCTCTGCTTTTCTGAGCTCGGAGGTATCAACTATATATGTTGCTTTCTGACGCACAGGAGCAAGCTGCTCCCGCTCCTTCGCGATACCCTCGGAAAGTCTTGAGCTGGGCGCCATAGGATGGCGTCTGCGCGTTTCTTTATAGCGGCGTATGATTGCCGCGTCGGAAGCATCCATGAAAAGAAGCTCGTATTTCTGCCCGTCCCTGTCCATATCGTCAAGCACATGAACGAAGGTATCGAAAAATTCACGGCTTCTGGTATCCACTACAAGTACAACATTTGCAATATGCCCTGCAGAATGGGCACAGAGCTCAGCAAACTTCGGAATAAATACAGGAGGCAGGTTGTCTACGCAAAAATAGCCCAGGTCCTCCAAAAAACGGCACGCCTGGGTTTTTCCGCCTCCCGACATACCTGTGACAATTACC
>JAILNL010000140.1 GCA_024691625.1 Schwartzia sp. (in: firmicutes) | reverse complement strand
GCGGCCGTCGTCCTCATCGCGGGGCTGTGGGTGCTGAATGAGCTTTCGGCACAGACTGTGCTTCGGATTTACGACTACGAAACGAAAGAAATCTATGTTGAAGTTCCAGCCAAAGAAAAGCTGATCGCCTTCTTTGGCCGGAACTTCAACATAGATTTCTTTCGTTTCGTAGTCGTAAATCCGAAGCACAGTCTGTGCCGAAAGCTCATTCAGCACCCACAGCCCCGCGATGAGGACGACGGCCGCGCAAAGCGCAGCAGCCGTTTTTTTCATATCGGCTTATTTCAGGATGCCTTTATCCTTATAGAATTTCTCAGCGCCCGGATGCAGCTTCACGCTTGTACCCTGGATTCCGCGAAGAGCAGTCTCCAGCTTGATTTCGCGCTTGGCCGTTGCATGGGATGCACCGATTGTTTCAAGACCTTTTTCGGAGTAGAAGCCTTCAAGGAGGTCATATACAACATCATCAGAGAGGTTCTTCGAAACGAGCATAATGTTCATGACCGCTGCAGTTATTGTATCCCCGGCTGTTCCGTAAGTATCCTTCGGAATCTTCCACTCAACGTAGAACGGATATTTTGCAGTGAGCTTCTTCAGAGCCTCACCCTCTACCGGAACAAACACAATCTTCTTTGAAGTGCCAAGCTCTTTAATAGTTGCATTGCCAAGACCGGATGTTACAAAAGCTACATCGCACTGACCGTTCTTCATCTGGTCGATAGCCTCACCGTAGGAGAGGTAGTCTACCTTTGCATCATCATAGCTCATTCCGTTTGCCTCGAAAATCATGCGGGCATTCAGCTCGACGCCGGAGTTCGGCGCGCCAACGCCGACGCGTTTGCCTTTGATATCAGCAAATGTCTTGATTCCGGAATCCTCCGTCGTAACAATCTGTACTACGTTCGGCCAGAGCCCCATCATAGCGCGAAGGTCCGTAGCCTTCGGTTTGCCCTCGTACGCTCCAAAGCCTTCCACAGCCTGAATAACGGAGTCGGACATTGCAATAGCAAGCTCGCCCTTGCCTGTCAAAATAGCATTGATGTTTTCACCCGTTGCTCCGGTAGCCGTTGCCGAGGTCTTATACCCCATCTCGCCGACAACCTTGGAAAACGCACCGCCAATCGGGAAATAAATGCCGCTGGTCGGACCTGTCAGCACTGTGATAAATTCTTTGCTGCGGTCTACCTTAGCATCCTTTTTCCCTTTGTCAGCTCCGCCACCGCCGCATGCCGCGGTCATGATGGCCAGAGCCACAACCAGGACCATACATACCATTCTCTTCAACATACCCTATCCGCTCCTTTGTTATGAAGTGTATATAACTTTCAACTCATAGCTATTATAGCATTGAGATAATAGCAGAGTAAATATATTTTTCTGACAACTTATCAGGTATACACACAAAAAAGAGGCTGAGAAACAACCTTTATCGGGTTGTATTTCTCAGCCTCATGACTATTAAACTTTACAGCAATCAGAATTTGAACTTATGAAGCGAATTCTGGAGTCCCTGCGCCAGCTCGGAGAGCGAGTTGCTTGCAGAAGCGATTTCACTTGCGGATGCAGACTGCTCCTCTGCTGCCGCCGAAACATTCTCCATCTCGCCGGATACCTGAGCACCCTTATCAAGGATATTCGCAGATTTTTCTTTGATGTTCGCCGTCTGTCCTGCAACAGCGCGAACCTCGGAGGTAATAACCTCAGCCTGATCGGAAACTCCCAGAGCTGCCTCCTGAATACGGTCAAAGGCTTCCTTCAGCTTGCTGACAGACTCAGTTCCTGCCTTAACTGCGCTGCTGCCCTCCTGCATGGACTTGACAGCCTCATCTGTATCTGCCTGAATACCGCCGATAAGCGTCGTGATGCGCTTTGCTGCCTCCTGAGACTGTTCAGCCAGCTTTCTGACTTCCTCTGCGACGACGGAGAAGCCGCGTCCGTTTTCACCTGCACGTGCTGCCTCAATAGCTGCATTGAGCGCAAGGAGATTTGTCTGTTCAGCGATTTCAGAAATATCGCTGACAATCTGGCCGATTTCCTGAGAGCTCTTGCCGAGCTTATCAACAGTTGCAGCAGAATTGTTAACGATTTTTTCGACGCTCATAATCTGCTCGACAGCCTGCTGGATAGCCTTGCTTCCTTCTTCAGCCTCGTTCTTGGATTCATTGGCGTGCTGAGCAACCGTTTCAGCTGTGGTGTTCAGACGGTCAATGGATTCTGCCGTCTGATTGATGGAATCCATAGCGTCATTGACGTATGTCTGCTGCTCGGAGGTAGCTCCCGCAGCGTCGGTAACGGAGTTAGCAACCATGCTTGATGCCTGCGAAGCCTGCTGGGAGCTTGCAGTAAGCTCCTCTGAAGCTGCTGCCAGATGCTCTGCGGATTCATTGGTCTGACGCATAAGTGTGTTCAGTGCCTTGCGCACATCTGCAACCATATCAGCCAGCTGGCCGAACTCGTCCTCGCGGTCGATAGTACGTTTTACAAGGATGAAATCACCGTCGCGCATTTTTGCGAGAGCTTCCATCGTGACATCAAGCGGATTTGTAATCTTTTGGGAAATAACAAGAACACAGAAAATCGCAATAGCCAGAATGACAACAAGCTCGATAACCATGAAACGGATAGTTTTTTCCATTTCTGCCTTATTCTCATCGGCAAGACGTTTTGCATTTGCTGTCTCAAGAGCCAAAAGCTCATTTAAGTTTTTACCGATAGATGCGGCATGCGTTGCACCGTTTTTCGTGTAATACTCAAATGCCTCCGCCTGTTTTCCGTCTGCAGCGAGCTGACAGGTTTTCTCAAATATCGGCTTCTGCTTTGCCCACTCAGCAGCGATATTTTTCATGAGTGCCGTTCCCGCTTCATTTTTGAACGGAATTGCATCATAATCCTGAATGCACTTATCGACAATCCCTGAAGCACGATGGAAATTATCAGTAAGCATCTTTACGCGCTCGTGATTTCCCACAGACGTCGTAGTCGTTACAGCCATTGCCTGGGAATAACGCATCTGCGTATTTGCCTCTCCGACAATTCCCAACGCCACAACGGATGAACTGTAAATCTCATCAAGAGCCTCTTCAGCCGACCTGATTGCCGAATAGCCCGAAAATCCCACAAGGCCCATGCCGAAAATTGCAATCACGGCAAGAATTGCCAGCTTATACGCCACGCGTATATTGTCCAACCATCTCATAAAAAATACCCCTTCCTTGTACTGAACATAAAATTCATTTTCCTGTTATAACTTTTTAATATTCTATGATATTTTTTAAAATCCTTCTGAATTTTCTGTTTTTAATGAAACTTTAATTTATGAACAATAAGCGATATATTTTTTCGGTATGGACGCGATAAACGTACTCTCCATCTGTTCGTTGTAATTTTTGCCATACTGGCACCAGGATAAGAAAAGCTGTTTCCTCGCCCGTGTAATGGCCGTGTAGAACAGCCGCTGCTCCTCCGCTCGGTTCCCGTCCTTTACTGCGCGGTAGCTTGGGAAACCATTCTCATGCAGGCCTGCAATAAAGACGTAATCAAATTCAGTCCCTTTCGCCTGATGTACCGTGATAATCGGGACCCTCGACTGCCTCTGTGTAGCAGCATCAAGTGGATTTGCCGAAAGAGCCGCAGTACGTATAAACCGCACGAGCGTGTCGTGAGCACTGTACTCTCCCGTATCGTACGCACGCACCGCACGATAAAGCTCACGGAGATGCTCCATTCTGCGCTCTTCTTTTTCGTAGTAGGAAATCAGATGATTTTTGATGATGTACTCCAGAAATTCAATCGGACGCTTTCGCATAATTTCCCTATGCAGCTCCGCGACAGAGCCCGCAATCTGCTCAAAGAAATGTCCGTATTTTGCGATGCACTGACGGCGGGTGTCCTGCGTGGGACGGATATTTTCCCTGACTGCATATACCAGAAGCTCAGCCGTGGCGCATATATCATCGAAAGCATCATGTGAGGACGGATGGCTGACCTTTATATACGCGCCGAGAGATTCCAGCTTGTGATTGGTGAGATTCGGATAAAACCGTCTGTAAATATCGAGAGTATCATACCAGCCCACAAAATCAGGCCGCGGAAGCTCCAATCTTTCCGTTTCACTGAGCAGAATACTGAGGTCAAAGGATACATTATGCCCAACGATAAGACTTCCCCGTATGAATCCAAGGAACTCTGTTAATACCTCTCCCGGGTCGCCGCCTTCTTTTGCCAGCTTTTCATCGGATATATGATGTACGGTCTCCGACATACCGACCGGCTTTGTATTTTTCAAGAGACGGTTGAACTTCCCTGTTATGCTTCCGTCTGCGCCAAGACGTACTCCCGCAATCTGTATTATTTCGTCATCCGTTGTATCCACTCCGGTGGACTCAACATCAAAAACTACCACGTTCCCGGCTTCGTACTCTCGGATAAGCTGCGCATAGCTGTCCCCTTCCCGAAGGATACTCTCATCAAGGAAATCCGTAAGGCGAAGGCCTGATTCACGCATCTTTTTTGATTCAATCTTTTCTATGGTCTTTGCGCCGATACCTGTCACAAACCGCTTTAGAATACGCTTCATGCTTGCCGCATCGTACTTATTCAATGTAAGCTTCACAAATGCCAGGGCATCCTTTACCTCCTGCCGACGAAACAGCTTCATCTCGTCCGCGAGGAAAAAATCCACCCTGCGCACCAAAGGAGTCACATACTGTAAATGTTGCCAGAGCTGTTTGTTATACGCATTGCTGCGCGTAAGAATACAGACCTTTGAAGGATCGTCACAGGGAAGATTTTCTATGCAGCGATAAATCCACTCCGCTTCCTCTTCCACGGACCTGCAGTCCTTCAGCATGATAGGATCTCCCTTTTCATCTGAAGCCGCCCGTATTTTTCCTTCCCACTCCGAAGCCCTGCCACCGAAAAAAGAATCAAGGCACGCATAGGAAGCCTGCACCAATGTTCTTGTGGCACGGTAATTTTCCTCAAGGATTATCCGCACAGGACTGTATTCCTTTTCAAACCGTTCAAAAATCCGCGACGGTCTCGAACCCCGCCACTCGTAAATGGTCTGATAATAGTCTCCGCTGAGAAGAATATGATTATCTCCGAACAGCTTCGAAAGGATGTCATATTCAAGCTCATTGGTATCCTGCACTTCATCAATGTTTATAAATCGGAATTTTTCACGCCAGCGCAGGCATACCTCCTCCTGCCGGAAAAGGTCGTATGTGCTCAGAATCAAATCGTTAAAATCCAGTCCGTGCTCGTCATGCATGAGACGGTTGTAAAGCAGCACATATTCTGCTCCGTGTGCTTCCATCTCTGCGGCCATTTCTGCACGAAATTTGAATTTGCTGTCCATAAAAAAGTTATATACGCCCTCATCGCCGAGCTCATCAAACAGCCTGCGGACAGTCTTTCTATAATCGGCGCCTATATCCTCCGAAAAAATACCATACTCCGTGCGCTTTTCCTTTACGGTATTGATAAAACGCTGCAGCGTCCCCAAAGGAAAACGTTTTGGGTTTATTTGCGAAATGAGTTCCGCGCAGTCCTCCTCGTCAAAAATCATGAAATCCGCGAAAAAGTCCGTCTTTCTTTTTGCTTCCTGCCGAATGACATCAAAGCAGAAGCTGTGTATGGTACGCACCACGACCTTATGCCCCGGTGAACCCACATATTTTACGATACGCTCCTTCATTTCCTGGCATGCCTTGTTTGTAAAGGTAAGACACAGTATTTCCTCAGGCTCTGCCAGCTTTTCCTCAAGTATCTTCGCGATGCGCCGCGCGAGAGTTCCCGTCTTCCCCGTCCCTGCGGATGCCAAAAGCAAAACATTGCGGTCAAGAATCTCTATTGCCTGTCTCTGCTTTTCATTAGCCTGTTCCAACGCGTCCTTATTTTCCACTCTGTTTTCCCTGCTCTCCTGTCGTTATTTCTCCCTGCTCAGCAAATCCGCGTAAATCCACCGGGGCACGAAGCCAAGCCTGCCGGAAACATATCTGCTGCCCGAAAAACCGTTGGCATCAGCCGCGGGATTTTCAATGGGCGTGTTGATTTTATTGGTAAGATATACAATCACCATATCATGCTCCGGATCTATAACAGTTAATGTCCCTGTCCAGCCCTGATGCCCGAAAACCGAGGACGGCGCATTCTCTCCGAAAAAACTGTCCCATTCATGGTCTCCCTGCACCCACCAACCGAGACCGTAGCCCGTGCCGTAGTCTTCCGTAAACTCAGCAATCACATCAGGCGAAAAATACTGCTTATTTCCGTATTTCCCCGTCAGCATGAGCTCTGCCAGCTTTGCCAGGTCTCCTGCATTTGAAAAAAGCCCGGCGTGCCCCGATACTCCCTCCATGCAGTACCATGAAAGCTCGTCATGCACCTCTCCCTGAAGCGTTTCGGTACGCACTCCGGGGAAATACACCGCGCCGTCGCGGGTATTTCCGTTCAGCTCCGTCGCAGCGCAGTCATTCTTCTTGAACCCGTGGTCGAGTGGGCGGTAGGTAGTATGCCTGAGCTTCATGGGATTCCAAAAATGTTCCGAAAGGTACTGCTGAAGTCCCTTCCCTGTTAGCTTTTCCACAACAAGACCGAGCAGCATATAATCCACGTCGGAGTATAGCGTCTCTGTCCCGGGCTCATACATCAACGGAGTCTCAAAAATACGTTTCAGCGTGCGTTTTTTCGTTGCCTCGTCTGCTCCTGCCCCCGCGTAAAGAACATTTTCCCTGTCCGTCTGCCACTCCTGGTTTTCCTGGTCATAATACCTCTTGTGATATGCAGGCCCCGCAGGGAATCCTCCCTGATGCCGCAGAAGGTCACGAACAGTAAGAGCTGCCTTCCATCTGCGCTGCAGCAAAAGCGGCGCAGGGGCTCCGTCCTCATACGCGATATATCGGACACTATCTGCAAACTCCCTGCCGAAAATATCTATCAGCTTCGTGTCTAAATCAAGACCGTCATGGGATGCCATATACTGAATGGCGTAATTCACCACATACATCTTCGTATTTGAAGCCAAATCATAAAGAGTATCGTTCGTCACAGACGGTGCGTTTTTAAGCCTTTTCCCATCCTTCGTATAAGAGTTTACCCTCCCCCCATGCATTTTGATATACCAGCCTGCCATGTCGGCGCACAACGAGCTGCGCCGATGTGAAGCCATTGGCTATATCTGACTCTATCCGCTGCTCTATTCTATTAAACGTCTCTTCCGATATTCCGGAGCCCTCAAGCCGTATTATCCTGTTCGCCGCTTCGCATACGGCTGCCTGAAATAAAATTCCGGACACAAAAACAAGGGCCGCCATCAATCTGATTCTGCGCATACATACGCCCCCTTTGATTCCATGAAACGCAATATCCTTACGGAATCAGTATAGCACAGCTTTCCCCGCATATCATTCTCCGCACAAAAAAGAACGCCCGCGTGCACTCAGCACTGTCGGACGTTCTTTACTCTTAAATTTGTAACAGCTTTTATTCCGCCGGTACAATCGTACCCTTGTACTTTTCCGCAATGAACTTGTGAACTGCTTCAGAGTGGAAAATCTCCGCGATTTTTTGTATTCCGGCTTATCCTTGTCCTTTGTCCGTGCTGCAAGCACCATTACAGCCAAAGGCTCCGTTTTGTCCTCAAGGAATATTCCCTGCTTCTCTACATCAAGCCCGCCGCTCATGACGTAATTCATCGTGATAACTGCTGCATCTACGTCACTGAGACTGCGCGGAAGCTGTGCCGCCTCCAGCTCGACAAACTGCAGTTTTTTCGGGTTTGCTTTGATATCCTGTACCGTAGCCTTGAAATTATTTTCAGGAAGCTCAATCACTCCCGCCTTTGCCAAAAGCATAAGTGCACGCCCGCCGTTCGTCGGGTCATTCGGAATCGCAATTTTTGCTCCGTCAGGGATATCATTTACGTTTTTAATTTTGTCGCTGTAAATGCCCATGCGCATCAAAATCGTCGTTCCAATAGGCGAAAGCTCCGCATTGTTCTGTGACGCGAAGTTCTTCAAAAACGGTTCGTGCTGATAGCTGTTAAGGTCAATCTCTCCATCAGCCAGAGCCTTATCCGGTGTAATGTAATCCGAGAACTCAATAACCTTCACCAGGAGCCCGTGATTTGCGGCTTCCTTCGCCACTGCCTCGACAACCTCTGCGTGAGGCCCTGCCGTAGCACCAATCTTTATTTCCTTAATCTCTCCGCTGCAGCATGCCGGCTTGTTTTCATGTGACTCCGCTGCCGCAGACTTGGTCTCCTTCTGTGCCGTTCCTCCACAGCCCGCCAAAAGCAGCGCCAACACAGAAATCAGCCCTATGATTAAAAATCCAAACCTTTTCAGTTTCATTTTTATTCCCCCTAATTCATATAATGTCTATGTGATATACACATATAGGGGAGATGTCAATATATACATATAGATTTAGTATGAATTGTCTAAAACTATTATGCCGCGGTGTGTTCCTCGATTTCCTTACGGAGATCATCTTCCGTAGCTGCCATAGCCTGCAGGGTTAGCGTTAAAAGTTTGTCCAGCTCCCATCCAAGCTGCTCTGCACCGCGCTCGATAACTTCACGGGAGCAGCCTGCGGCAAAGCCTTTGCTTTTATATTTCTTCTTCAGCAATTTAAGCTCCATATCCTTGGTGCTCTTGGAAGGGCGCATAAGTGCCGCCGCGCCTATAAGCCCTGTAAGCTCATCTACCGCAAACAGAACCTTTTCCATTGTATGCTCCGGCTTGGTATCAAGGGTTGTTCCATTCCCGATTGTAATCCCATAACCGTGAGATACAACCGCATGAATGATGTCCTCTCCTACCCCGCCCTCACGCAAAAGCTCAGGTGCTTTTACGCAGTGCTCTGTGGGATACAGCTCAAAATCAATGTCATGCAAAAGCCCGACAATACCCCAGTAATCCGCATCGTCTCCATAGCCCATTTCCTTTGCGAACCATTTCATAACAGCTTCGACGGTGAATGCGTGCTGCAGATGAAACGGATCTTTATTGTATTTCTTCAGCAGTGCCAGCGCATCTTCTCTCGATATTGCTTCCATGAATCCCACTCCCTTTCTCGTATTAAAATACATGGTATATTTCTCTGCTAACCATGTCAATATACACATATAGCGTTAGTAGGCCGCATATTTTTCCTTGTATTTCGATTAAATTCCAACTATTCCCCACAGCGCTGCAGTACATTTAATTGTATTAAGTCAGCATTTCTGCTACAATCCAAGAAACGTAAAAACTGAATTCTGCCCCAAAGAGGAGTGACCCACGCCGTTATGAAAGCCTATGCATCTGAAATGGTAAAAAAAGACTCTGTATTCAGGGATATCGCCGAAAAACAGGAAACTCTGTGGCTGAACAATAAATATCTCCCTTTCGATACGGTTGACGCGCTATGCCAGCTTGTAGTTTCAGACCGAGATATTGAAGAAGCAGAGAAGCGTCTGGAACGCTTTGCTCCATACATAATGAAGTGCTTCCCGGAAACTCGGGAAACGAATGGCATTATTGAATCCCCACTGGTACAGATTTCTGCCATGCAGAGGCAGCTTGAAAAGGATTTTAACACAGAAATTCCCGGCCAACTTCTTTTGAAAACGGACAGCCATCTTGCCATTGCAGGATCCGTAAAGGCCCGCGGCGGTATTTACGAGGTACTTAAGCACGCGGAGGATTTGGCGTATGAGGCAGGACTCCTCACATATTCGGATAACTACGAAAAGCTTGCAGACAAAGAATACCGTGACTTCTTCAGCAAATACACTGTACAGGTAGGCTCCACGGGTAATCTTGGGCTTTCCATCGGTATTATGAGCGCCGCTATCGGTTTTAAGGTCAAGGTCCATATGTCAGCGGACGCGAAGCAGTGGAAAAAAGACCTCCTGCGCTCAAAGGGTGTCGAAGTCATCGAATATGATGATGACTATTCCAAGGCTGTCGCAGAAGGCCGCCGCCTTTCCGATGAAGATCCCATGAGCTATTTTGTTGATGATGAGTATTCCGTTGCGCTGTTTTTGGGCTATGCCGTCGCTGCAAAACGCCTGCAGAAGCAGCTTGAAGGAATGAATATTCCCGTTGACGGGCAGCACCCTCTGATTGTATATATCCCCTGCGGGGTAGGCGGTGCGCCGGGAGGTATACTCTATGGGCTGAAACGTATTTTCAAGGATAATGTCCATGTATTCTTCTGTGAGCCTGTCCTCTTCCCTTCCGTGCTTATCGGAATGTCGTCGGATTTATATGAAAAGGCAAACGTCGCAGACTTTGATATACACGGAATGTCGGAGGCTGACGGTCTTGCCTGTGCAAGTCCGTCGGGATTCGTCACCCGAATAGACCGAAACCTTCTTTCAGGTGATTTCACGATACAGGACGAAAAGCTTTATACCTTTATGCGAATGCTGATTGATACTGAAAATGTCCGCATCGAGCCTTCAAGCTGCGCCGCATTTATCGGCCCGGTTTCACTCACCGCGGACGAAAAAGGCTTATCCTATCTTGCCGCTCACTCCATAGACAATGATAAGCTGAATAACGCAGCCCAGATATGCTGGGCTACAGGGGGAAAGCTCGTTCCCGAAGAAGTGTGGAAAGAATATCTGAACAAATAAGTAAAGGGCTTTAGAATAGTCCAATTATTGGACTATTCTAAAGCCCTTTTAATCTTTCTTATTCTTTGTTCCGTAACTTACAAATCATCTGTGTCATAGTCCCCATAGGACACACAGCACACCATGACCGTGGCTTGTAAAGAAGCATCAGCACAATGCCTATTATTGCCGAAGTCAGCATAAGACTGTAAAGCCCGAACGCGAACTGTGCCTGCCACGGCTCCACGCTGCCTGCCGTATACGCCCATTCCCAGGGCACCCGTATACTCCAGAAAAGCGTAACCGTCTCAGAAAGCTCTTTTATTCCTGATGCCACAAGATACGTCGTATAAAGCATCTGCCCGAACATGGTCATAAAAAATGCAAGAAACCCATATCTGAACCATGAACTCCTTATCCATGACGGCATAAGTACACCCTTTGAAAGGCCGACCTGCCCGCCAAGCACACGCAGCAGCTGCCCTCTGTCACAGTAGCGGTTGCAAAAGTCCTTGGTTCCATATCCGAAAGCAAAGATAAACGGCAGGCAGAAGCTGATAAGTCCCAGCCATGCGAAAAGAATATTGAAAAATCCCATAGCAAAATAAAACACAGACCATATCCAAAGATAATGATACCAGTTCTTCTTAATCGGCTGTATAGGCTTCATTCTGCCACCTCCATAGTTATTGCTCCGGCAGGACAGACCATCTCACAGCGTCCGCAGCCTATACACAGCGATGCATCAGCTTCAGCATAGCTTCCGCGTATTACTCTTGCTGCACCTTTTGGACACACGTCCTCGCAGCTGCCGCATGCTACGTATATGTCACGGCTTATTACCGCACGGCGCCGTTTAACTTTCACCATACAATACTTCCTCTCTTTCCCATCACACTGCCCATCCCCCGGATGATGCAGCATTATGTTCAGATTCATGTTCTGTCATAAATTATGACAGAACATGAATCATATTACTGTGACTGCGTTACAAAGCACTTGCGTGTAAGGCTATTATCATTTTTTTCATATTGCATTTTAATCTTAAAATTGTTATAATACTCTTAATCAATCAAATTGCATAAACTTAATTTATTTTATTTATATATTGTAGGAGGTAAAAATTATGGCCAACAAGTACGCAGGAACGCAGACAGAGAAAAACCTTCAGGCAGCTTTTGCCGGCGAGAGTCAGGCACGCAACAAGTATACCTACTTTGCTTCAAAAGCAAAGAAAGAAGGCTTTGAACAGATTGCTGCACTTTTCCTCAAAACCGCAGATAACGAAAAAGA
>JAILNL010000079.1 GCA_024691625.1 Schwartzia sp. (in: firmicutes) | reverse complement strand
CCCTCAAGTGAATTCATCTCCAATTCACCGATACGCTTTTTATCTCCGATGACACCAATAATCGTACGGTTTTCACCAATAGAGAGATGTGCGGACAGACCTGAACGCTCAATCTTTTCCTCGACCTTCTTCAAATTTTCTTTCGTTGCTGATGGACTCATTACAATGATCATGACATTTCCCTCCAATTTTTGAATGCAAAAAAGCCCGCCCCTATACAGGGACGGGCTCTAAGCTCGTGGTACCACCCTGCTTGCTTTCAGCAAGCCGCTCTTTCGGATACAAGTGTATATCCTAGTCTATGATAACGGTGACAGTCCGGCGAGGCCTACTATTATTTCAGCCCGCTGCTTGCAAGTGTATTTCATCAAGGCACCTTACTGCGTTTCACCAACCCACAGCTCTCTGGAAAAATGACATTGATTACTTCTCTTGCGCATCGCATTTACAATAATATGGTGATAATATAGCATTGTTTCAAAATATTGTCAACAAAGATATTGCAAAATTACAAATTGTATACACAACGAATACATAATATCCTGTTAAATTTTCCGAATCAATGCTATTTCATCGCAGTTCGGGAATTTGGGGCAATCGATGCAGTCCTTCCAAACCTTCGGAGGCAGATCCTCCTTTACTATTATCTGAAAGCCAAGAGTCTGGAAAAAGCCCGGCTTGTAAGTCAGAGTGAACACCTTTTCTGCGTGCAGCTCTTTTGCTTCATCAATCAAGCGTTTTACGATTTCCGTTCCTACTCTCTGATGTGCCCGTTCGGGAAGAACTGCCATGGAACGGACCTCCGCAAGACGGTCCCATACAATGTGCAGTCCACCGACTCCGACAATAGTGCCGTTATCGTCGGCAACAATCATATCACGCAGTGTTTCGTACAGCGTATTTCGTGACCTTGCCAGCATTACACCCTCATTTGCATACTCATTTATTAAGCTGTATATTGCTTCGACATCGTCGAATGTAGGTTTTCTGTATATCATTTCTTCTCCTCGATAGTTTCTGTATTAGTATATCATACGAAAAATAACCGGACTAAAGACGTAGAATGAATTTTCATCTGCTAGGCAGAGGAGCGCAGTCGTAGCGGCAGCCACGTCAAGCGACGATAACAACGCAGATGGCAATTCAGGCAAGTATATGGTCCTGTTATTTTACGGATGATGTACTAGGACATAAATCATTTAAGAAGCATTTTGAACATTTCGGGCTCCGTGACTGACAAAGATTACGTCCGTGCCATATAAGCCAGTGATGTGCGTCCGACCAGTTATCCTTTGGAATCAGCTTCTGCAAACCCTTTTCAACCTCCAGCGGAGTTTCACCCACTGCAATGCGCAGCCTGTTTGAAACACGAAAAACATGTGTATCAACAGCTATTGCAGGCTTATTAAACGCAACGCTGGAAACGACGTTTGCCGTCTTTCTTCCAACTCCCGGAAGACTTAGCAGTTCCTCAAAGGTTTCAGGCACAGTTCCATTGTATTTCTCCATCAGAATACCGCAGGCGGCGTAGATGTTTTTTGCCTTGTTGTGATATAACCCGCAGTCCTTGATTTCTTCCTCAAGTGCCTTCAGACCCAAATCAAGAATCTTTTGCGGCGTATCCGCTTTCGCAAAAAGCCGCGCTGTCGTTATATTTACTCTTTTGTCAGTACACTGCGCGGAAAGAATCACAGCAATCAATAATTCAAAGGAATTTCTGTACACCAGCGCAGGCTTTGCTCCTGCATAATGTTCAGAAAGTCTTTCAATTATTTCAGCTTTGATTTTTTTCGTCATCCGCATCTGACATTCCTCCTCAGGAAGAAAAGAGCCCTTTGCAGGGCTCTGATTTCTTAATTCGTTAAGCTTCTGACTGGAGCCGGAATACGCCCGCCCCTTGCAATAAACGCCTCAGAACTGAATTTATTCCTTACAGGAACAATCGGGCAGTATCCCAAAAGACCGCCGTATTCTACGACGTCTCCGACCTTCTTGCCCGGAACAGGGATAATACGGACAGCTGTAGTCTTGTTGTTGATCATACCGATAGCAGCCTCGTCGGCAATAATTCCCGAAATAGTAGCTGCGGAGGTATCTCCCTCAATGGCAATCATATCAAGTCCGACGGAGCATACGCATGTCATTGCTTCCAGCTTCTCTATGGAAAGGCTGCCGGCGTTGATTGCGTCTATCATGCCCTGATCCTCACTGACAGGGATAAATGCGCCGCTTAGGCCGCCAACATGCGAGGAAGCCATAAGACCGCCCTTTTTCACAGCATCGTTAAGAAGTGCCAAAGCAGCTGTCGTTCCCGGTGCACCGCAGCTTTCAAGTCCCATTTCTTCCAAGACATTTGCAACACTGTCTCCAACTGCCGGAGTCGGTGCCAAAGACAGGTCAATAATTCCAAACGGAACACCAAGACGTTTTGATGCCTCGCGGGCTACAAGCTGACCTACGCGGGTAATCTTGAATGCGGTTCTCTTGATTGTT
>JAILNL010000076.1 GCA_024691625.1 Schwartzia sp. (in: firmicutes) | reverse complement strand
GTTGAGAGACGAATCGCCATGCCGCCCTGTACGACAGGAACCTTTGCAATTTTGGCGCCAATTCTCAGCTCTGGAAGCTTCAAGTGTAACTCCTCCCATCTCTGTACCCTGCCTTTAGAAAATCCCGTGAAATTTTCACGGGATTTTACTAAAAGAAAGGAACATACCAGAACGATTACTTGTTCTGATCAATATAGGTCACAACATCCTGAACCGTCTTAATCTTCTCTGCGGCTTCGTCCGGGATCTCGATACCAAATTCTTCTTCGAAAGCCATGATAAGCTCAACGATATCCAGGGAATCAGCACCCAGGTCATCAATAAATGTAGATTCGATCGTAACTTCATCAGCTTCTACACCGAGCTGTTCAACAACGATATCTCTAACCTTTTCAAATGTCGACATGTCTTTCACCTCCCTCCAGTGATCTTACTCAATATCCTGGTTATATCACATAACCATGCCGCCGTCCACCTTGAGCACCTGGCCCGTAATGTAGGCAGCCTGATCTGAGACTAAGAAAAGCACAGCATTAGCCACATCTTCCGGCTTGCCTGCGCGGCCGAGCGGAATTCCGCCCATCATAGCTTCTTTTGCTTTTTCAGGAATCACAGCCGTCATATCTGTCTCGATGAAACCTGGCGCCACCATGTTCACCGTGATACCACGTGCCGCAAGCTCCTTGGCTGCGGATTTGGAAAAACCGATAACACCGGCTTTTGCCGCAGCATAGTTCGTCTGACCTGCATTACCAGTAAGTCCGACGACGGAAGCCATATTGACGATGCGTCCGAAGCGCTTCTTCATCATGAGCTTCGAGACAAGCTTCGTCGTGTAAAAAATACCTTTGAGGTTTGTATTAATAACCGCATCAAAATCCTCATCCTTCATGCGAAGGAGAAGTCCGTCACGCGTGATACCTGCATTGTTAACAAGAATATCGATCTGACCGAAAGCCTCGGAAACGGTCTGAACCATTGCTTCAACAGAGGCCGGATCTGAAACATCAGCCTGAACGGTAACAGCCTCACCGCCTGCAGCTTCAATCTCTTTTTTAACCTCTTCGGCAGCCGCCGCGCTGCCTGCAAAATTCAGAGCAACCTTTGCTCCCTCGGAAGCAAGCTTCAATGCAATGGCCCGCCCAATGCCTCGGGAAGCACCCGTCACAAGGGCGCACTTTCCATCTAAAAGCATATTAGCGAACCTCCTTCCATGTGTCAAGCGTTTTTTGC
Source organism: Schwartzia sp. (in: firmicutes) (assembly GCA_024691625.1). Taxonomy (GTDB): domain Bacteria; phylum Bacillota; class Negativicutes; order Selenomonadales; family Selenomonadaceae; genus Schwartzia. The sequence continues at coordinate 8,072 of JAILNL010000076.1, read as the reverse complement.
AGGCTCTCCACATTTTCAACATTCATGTTTCTGAGGGTACGATCAATGCGTTTATTGAATCCACAAAGGGTTTTGCCCGGTCCGGCTTCAATGAAATCCGTTGCGCCGAAAGCCGTCATGGCAGCTACGCAGTCCTCCCATTTTACCGGGTGATCTGCCTGCTTTACAAGATTTTCTTTAATTTCGTCAGCTTTTGTTTCAAGCTCACCTGTATAGTTGGAAACAACAGGGAATTTTGCGTCGCGGATTGTAACTTTGTCAAGCTCCGCGGCAAGCTTCTCCGCTGCCGGTTTCATAAGCGTGCTGTGGAAAGGTGCGCTGACCGGAAGAATTACCGATTTCTTTGCGCCTGCCTCCGAAAGTGCCTTGACAGCAGCTTCCACGCCTGCCGTAGCACCTGCGATAACAGTCTGTCCCGGGCAGTTGAAATTTACTGCCTGAACCGGCGAAAGCTTGGACGCTTCCTCACAGATATTTACAATTACATCACGCTCAAGTCCGAGTACGGCAGCCATAGCGCCTTCCCCTACAGGGACTGCTTCCTGCATATACTGTCCACGATGATGCACAAGACGTACCGCGTCAGCAAAATCAAGAACACCTGCCGAAACAAGAGCCGAATATTCACCGAGGCTGTGGCCGCCGGCAACTTCCGGAACCACACCGTTCTCTTCAAGAATCTTAGCTGCGATGACGCTGACCGTCAAAATCGCAGGCTGTGTATTTGCAGTGAGTTTCAGGTCATCAGCCGGTCCCTCAAAGCACATCTTACTGATGGAGTATCCGAGTGCGTCATCTGCTTCTTCAAACAAACGCTTTGCAGACTCATAATGGTCAAAAAGCTCTTTGCCCATTCCAACCGTCTGTGCACCCTGCCCCGGGAAAATGAATGCAAGTTTACCCATTCAATTTCCTCCTTTCCTTACATTTATTTCAATGCCGACTGTGCATTATCAATAGCCGGCTGAATACCGTTTACGAGCTCCTGAATAATCTCATCGCAGGATTTGATATCCTTGAGCATACCGGAAATCTGTCCAATCATTACGGAACCCATATCTACATCGCCCTCGCGTGCAGCCATGCGGAGAGTACCAATTCCGAGCTTCTCGAGTTCCTCTACCGGTGCGCCGTTGCGTTCACGGTCGAGATAGAGACGGGAAAGCTTATTCTGAAGTACACGTGCCGGGTGACCCGTTGCCATACCGGTAACAACCGTCGAACGGTCGCGCGCTTTAAGTACCATGTTCTTATAGTTTTCATGTGCGATACATTCCTTGGAAAGTACAAAACGGGAGCCCATCTGGACAGCCTTTGCACCCATAGCGAATGCAGCAGCGATTCCGCGGGAATCACCGATACCGCCTGCAGCGATAACCGGAACATCTACCGCGTCAATAATCTGCGGAACAAGTGCCATAGTCGTGACTTCACCGATGTGACCGCCGCTCTCCATACCTTCTGCGATAACGGCATCAACACCCGTGCGGACGAGACGTTTTGCGAGCGCAACGGAAGCAACGACAGGAATAACCTTCGTTCCGATTTCCTTCAGTGCCGGAATGTATTCACCCGGATTGCCTGCGCCTGTCGTAACAACAGCGACGCGCTCATCAACAACAACCTGCATGACTTCCTTAACAAAAGGAGACATCAGCATGATATTTACACCGAAAGGTTTATCCGTGCCTGCTTTTGCTTTCTGAATTTCAGCACGCAGGACATCCGGCGGCATATGACCGGCTCCGATAATTCCAAGTCCACCGGCATTTGAAACAGCAGCTGCAAGCTCGGCAGTCCCCAGCCAAGCCATACCGCCCTGAAACACCGGATACTTAATGTTAAGCATTCGGCAGATTACATTCTCTTCAAACATGTTTGTTCCTCCTTAGCCCATTTTCATGCAGGACAACCGCATAGTCCGGCATCGAATCCCGCCTACGCAGCGGTATAGCTACCGCAAAGCGTTGTGCCCGCTGCTTCAGCCTGGGCTTTTTTGGAATCGATGCTTTGGAAATTTTGCATTCTAATCCTTATCATATAACTTTTTACCACACTCTGGCAAGTAGTGTATAAAACCTTCCGTCAGACATGGCTTTCAGACTTTTCCGCTTCCTCGAAATCATTCTGGAGAGCTTCATCTTTGACGATTGTCTCTTTTATAACTTCCAAAACATTGCTCTTGGCAAAATCATTTGCAACACGGATCGCGCTGCAGATAGCCTTGGCATTTGAAGAACCGTGGCTGATAATGCAGCAGCCGTTGACACCGAGAAGCGGCGCACCGCCATACTCGGAAACATCCAGACGCTTTGCCAGATGCTTGAGTGCCGGTTTTACCATGAGTGCGCCAAGCTTCGTTAAGATGCCTGCGCTCTTTATCTCATCCTTTACAAGACGGATTATCGTCTTTGCCAGGCCCTCTCCAAATTTCAGAACGACGTTGCCGACGAAACCGTCGCACACAACAACATCAAAGGTTCCTTTTGGAATATCGCGGCCTTCCGCGTTTCCTACGAAATTCAGAAGCGATATGTTTTTCAGCCGCTGGTATGTTTCTTTAACAAGCTCGCAGCCCTTTGTATCTTCTTCACCTATATTCAAAAGACCAATGCGCGGCTGCTTATGTCCGAAGACAAGCTCCGAGTATACAGAGCCCATGACTGCGCTCTGCACAAGATGCAGGGGTTTACTGTCAACATTTGCTCCAGAATCCAGCAGAAGCGTTGCTCCCTTAGGTGTCGGAATCGGAGTCGCAATAGAAGGTCTTTTTATACCACGAATACGTTTAAGTACAAGCTGAGCTGCCGTAACAGCCGCTCCGGTACTTCCGGCGGAAATCACCGCATCGCATTCACCGTCATGAACCAGCTTCATCGCAACCACTACAGAAGAATCTTTTTTCTGTCTGACCGCATCAGCCGGATGTTCTCCCATTTCCACGACCTGTGTCGTGTGATGAATCGTTATCGGAAGCTTCTCCCATCCTTTTTCGTGCTCCAGCACCTTGCGGATCTGAGGTTCGTCGCCTACCAATACGATTTCACAATCAAACTGTTTAGCGGCACGCACCGCTCCGAAAACAATCTGCTCCGGAGCGAAGTCTCCGCCCATCGCATCAACTGCAATCTTCATCAGGAAACTCCTTCCTGTACTACGAAGGGCACACTGCTTCAGCGCCCTATTTCCAAGCTGTTTTAGCCATCAATACGCTTGTTTCATCATTGAACGAACAATCATAGTGAATTATTATAGCGACTTTTTTTCTAAAATGCAAGCAAAAAGAGAGCAGGAAAATTCCTGCTCCCTTTTAACCATTTCTTATTCACCCTGGGAGATAACTTCTTTGCCGTCATAATAGCCGCATTCCATGCATACATGATGCGGGAGCTTCGGCTCATGGCACTGCGGGCAAGAAACATAGCCCGGCACAGTAAGTTTCCAGTTTGAGCGACGCGAATCACGACGCGACTTAGACATTTTACGCTTTGGCGCTGCCATTCGGGGTACACCTCCTTAAACATCCACTTCTTGTACTCAATCTTCGGTCTTCATGAAATCCTGCAATGCAGCCAGCCGCGGATCTACAGAACGGCGATCGCAATCGCATTCGCCTTTGTTGAGATTCGCGCCGCACCGGGAGCAAAGGCCCCGACAATCCGTCCGGCACAGGTTTTGCATGGGCTGCGCTGTCAGAATCGTATCCCGAATCAGAGCAGCAAGATCTATCATATCTCCGGAAAAGGCAGTACACCCGTCTTCCCCGACCTCAGTATCTTCTCCCGACACTTCCCGAAAATCCTCACGGAAAGGATATTTCTCCTCCCGCTCAATCTCTTCAAGACAACGGTCACAGACAAAAGAGCGGATACATTTCACCGCTCCGGTCAATCGATATGCGCCGCCCGTATTCTCCATCGTACCTTCGATGATAACATCACCGGAAATCGATGCATTCTGCGGAACAGCATCTAATGCTTTTGCTGTTGTCACGAAGCGGAAATCCGCACGCTCACCGAGCGCCGCCGCATCCGCAACCTTCAGTTTTATACTCATGTTCAGCATCAACCTCGTTCTATTATAGCGACCGACTATCCCATTGTCAAGAAAATCCGACAGCAGGAAAAGCTTCAGTCATTCCATAATTGTAACACAGTCTGTCAATGAATTGCTTTCTTTCTTACACGTCCTCCAATGATATCATTGACCGCATTGATTGTCACGAAAGCGTTCGGATCTTCCTCAAGAACGACTTCCTTCAGCTTGCCGACCTCAAGACGTGTAACAACCGAGTAAAGAATCTCACGATCCTCACCGCTGTATCCGCCGGCGCCGTGAAGCATTGTAACGCCTCGGCCAAGACGGTGAAGAAGTGCTTCGCTTACTGCCTCATGCTCTGTTGTCACAATCATGACCGCATAGGATTCATCAAGTCCCTTGAGCACCACATCAATCATTTTTGAAATGATGAAGTACGCAATGAGCGAATACATTGCCTTGTCCCAGCCGAACAGAAATCCTGCGCCTGACAAAATGAAAAGATTCATGAACATGACAATTTCTCCCACGGTAAAGACCGTGCGCTTATCAAGTATGATGGCAACTATTTCCGTTCCATCAAGGGAACCTCCTGCGCGCATGATAAGACCGACACCGATGCCGTCGATGATACCTCCGAATATCGACGCCAAAAACACGTCCTCTGTCACGTTGGGAATAGGCTCAAAGATTGCTGACCACATAGACAGGCAGATAATCGCTGCCGTTGTCGCAATTGCAAAGCTTTTTCCTATCTGTTTGTAGCCCCAGAACAGGAAAGGCGCATTGAAAAGCACAAGAAATACGCCCAGCGGCCAGTCCGTGACTTCACTTGCCATGATAGAAAGACCTACAACGCCTCCGTCAATTACATGGTTCGGAATCAGGAACTCTTCAAGACCGATGGCGGCAATAAGCGCACCAACCAGAATAGTCAGGTATTTACGCAGATACATCAATACTCTTTTTCTGCCACGAAGTACTTTTTTCTGTATGCATGGTACAGCAGGCTCCAATGTCGCAGTCTGCTGAATCGGCTTTGGAGCTTCAACGGCCGGTTGGGTTTCCGTCGTATCCATCTAAACTCCTCCATTTATCATTGTTATTATATGTATATCTTATCATAAAAAATCGAAAAAAGGCAGGATAGCTTGCCTGCCTTTAATCCGCTAAGATAAAACTTCATTTGTGCTGCCCATACGATATCCGACCAAGTCAAGCGTTACATAGCGGAATCCAATACCGCGTAATTCTTTTGCAATCTCGTCACGGTGCCTGAGCAGGTTTTCCATTGAGTCGGTCTCTGCTTCAATGCGCGCAATACTGCCGTGATGACGCACACGGAGCTGTCCTTCTGTATACGGCCGAATTGCCTTCTCAGCCATCTCCACCTGATGCAGCCGCTGAGGGGTCAGTTCAAGACCGTACTCGACACGCGAAGCAAGGCACGCCGCACTGGGTGCATTCCAAACCTCCAGGCCCCATGCCTTCGCCTGTCTTCTGATATCCGCCTTCGTCCACCCACATTCCATGAAGGGAGAAATCACATAATGAGACAGCTCCTCCAAGGCCCGCATTCCCGGCCGGTAATCTTTTTTGTCATCAAGATTTCCACCATCCGCAACGAATGCATATCCTTCCTTTTTTGCGAAATTCACAAGCTTTTGAAATCTTCCTTTTTTGCAGTAATAGCAGCGTTCAGGCGTGTTCGCGCAGACATCGGGATTGTCCAGATCCTTTGCTTCCACAATCATGTGACGTACCCCTGCTTTTTCTGCCATAGCTTTTGCTTTGTCCAATTCATCAGATGAAAGCATCTCGGATTTTGCCGTTATCGCAATAACATTTTCATCAAGAGCAAGATGTGCCGCATACAGGAGTGTCGAACTGTCCACACCGCCCGACAATGCAACAACCAGGCTCTTTTTCTCCCGAAGAAAAAGCAGCAATTTTTGTAATTTTTCTTCCATTATATTATTCCTTATTCTCCGAGCCTTCTTTTCAACTCTGCCAAAGCTGCAAAACGGACATTTTTAAGAGGAACATTTTTCTCATCTGCAAGGCGCCTGCAGTCTTCATATTCTGCCGATACTGAAACAATATGTCCCTTGTATGCTCCTATCTTACAGTTGACCTCTCCATATGGAGTATCCACTCTAGCTGTGCGGCGTGTCGCTTCGATTCTCTCCGGAACACTCATCACACGGATACCGAGGCTGGTTGTCTCCTGCAGTACAATTTCCGTGCATGCCTCTTTGTTTTCCGCATCAGTCAAAACCGAAAGCATATATGCCGGACGATTTTTCTTCATATAAATAGGTGTCGACCATACATCAAGAGCACCTGCTTCAAACAGGCGGTCATAGATATATCCGAAATTCTGCGGATTCATATCATCTATATTTGTTTCCAAAACATATCTTCTCTGACCGCGGGTCCCCCGAAAATCTCCCAGATACACGCGCAGAACATTGGGAATCGTCAAATCCCAATAGCCCGCGCCGTATGAAACCGTAGATGCTTCAAAATCATAGGGAAGATTCTCCGAGAATTCCGCAAAGGCGTGTATTACTGCCGCTCCCGTAGGAGTCGTCATCTCTTTTTCGTCCGCCGCATGGTAAAAAGGAAATCCTGTCAAAAGCTCGGCTGTTGCCGGTGCAGGAACCATCATTGTCCCGTGTGCGCATTTTACAAATCCGCTTCCTGTATTCACCTTTGAAACGAAGATTTTTTCAATCTCCATAAACTCAAGGCAGATGGCAGTACCCACAATATCTACAAGCGAATCCGTAGCACCTACTTCATGGAACCGCACCTCATCCATCGGAACTCCATGCACCTTGCCCTCTGCTTCTGCAAGGCATGTGAATACAGCAAGGCTTTTTTTCTTTACACTGTCGCTAAGTGATGAATCCTCAATCATACGCCTGATATCGGTCATGGAACGGTGTGTATGCGCCCGATGCAGGTGGTCGGGGGTATGTCCGAAATCGTGATGATGTGTGTGCTCCTTCTCGTGCTTTGTCTCACCTTCAGAAGAGTGAGGCTCCGATGCGTATTTCTCATCCGGAGCAGCCACCTCAACATCAACATATTTTGCCTGAATGCCGTTCTTGCTTACATCAGAAACATGGAGCGTAAATTCATCCTTCGGTATAAGCTTATGAAGCTCCTTCTGCAGATGTGTCAAAGGAACTCCCATCTGCAAAAAAGCACCTAAAAGCATATTGCCGCTTATACCCGCGAAACAATCAAGATATATTGCCTTCATACGATTCACCTCATACGATTGATTTTTCCCGCGAGAATTCCCGCGCCGAATCCGTTATCTATATTCATTACCGCCACGCCCGCAGCACAGCAGTTAAGCATCGACAGAAGTGCCGCAATCCCATGGAAGCTGGCTCCGTAGCCCACGCTTGTGGGGACAGCTATTACAGGTTTATCCGTCAGTCCCCCGACAACACTTGCCAACGCGCCTTCCATTCCTGCCACAACAATGATTACATTTGCATTTTCAATTTCCTTTTCATGTGCAAACAATCTGTGAATCCCGGCAACGCCCACATCGAAGCAGGTATCAACGGCATTGCCCATGAGCCGTGCAGTAAGTGCTGCCTCTGATGCTACGGGAATATCGCTGGTTCCCGCGGTTAAAACAAGAACGCGCCTGGTCTCATCAATTATTTTGTCTTTTACCTGCTCTATATACAAAATTCTTGCCGTCGTATCATAAACAGCCTCAGAAAGTGACTCTTTAACAAAGGCCGCTTTTTCTCCCGAAACATGCGTTGCCATTACGTTGTGATGGCTTTCCTCCGCCAGCGCTTTCATAATGGCAAGAATCTGTTCCTTTGTTTTGCCCTCTCCGTATATCACCTCCGGGAACCCCTGCCGAAGCTCACGGTGATGGTCTATCTGAGCAAAGCCCATATCCTCATAGGGCAGCTGCGAAAGCTCGTCCACTCCCTGTTCCAGAGAAATTTTTCCTTCCTTATATTGTTCAAGCAATGACCGAATCCATTTCTTATCCA
>JAILNL010000060.1 GCA_024691625.1 Schwartzia sp. (in: firmicutes) | reverse complement strand
AACGAAGAGTCTTTGAAGGTCCATAAGGACCATAACGGCAAATTGGCTACTATTCCCAAAGCAAAGCTTGAGGATGCGCATGATTTGAGCGTTCTTTACACACCGGGTGTAGCAGAGCCGTGCAGAAAGATTAGAGATGATAAAGATCTTTCCTTCGAATATACGTGCCGCGGCAATATGGTTGCTGTTGTATCTGACGGTACACGCGTTTTAGGTCTCGGAAATATCGGTCCTGAAGCCGGAATTCCTGTTATGGAAGGAAAGTCTGTTTTATACAAGGTCTTTGCAGATGTTGATGCTATCCCTGTATGCCTTGATACCTCGGATAAGGATAAGTTTATCGAGACAGTCCGCTATCTGCAGCCGAACTTTGCAGGTATCAACCTTGAGGATATCGAGTCTCCGAAATGCTATGACATTGAGGATGCTCTGATTGAAAAGATGGATATCCCTGTTTTCCATGATGACCAGCACGGTACGGCAATTGCCTGCGCTGCAGCACTTCTTGGCGCACTTCGTCTTGTAAAAAAGAATATTGCCGATGTAAAAATCGTTGCAAACGGTGCAGGTGCTGCCGGTACTGCAATTGTCCGCCTGCTTTTAAATCTTGGAGCTAAGCACATCACTATGATAAACTCCAAGGGTGCAATGTATGAAGGCATGGATATGAGCAGAATCAACCGTGTTCAGGCCGAGCTGCTGAAACTGACAAACCTCGAAAAGAGACAGGGTTCTTTGGCAGAAATGGCTAAAGACGCAGATGTTATTCTCGGTGTTTCCAAGCCTGGCGTGTTTACGGCTGATATTATCAAGAGTATGAACAAGGACGCTATCGTTCTTGCTATGGCAAACCCGGATCCTGAGACAAGCTATGCTGATGCAAAGGCAGCGGGTGCGCGTGTAGTCGGAACGGGCCGCTCTGATGCCCCGAACCAGGTAAACAACGTGCTCGTATTCCCGGGACTTTTCCGTGGAGCAATTGATGTCCGCGCAAGAAAAATCAACGATGAAATGAAACAGGCTGCTGTTCACGCCATTGCTAACCTTATCCCTGACGAAGAGCTTCGTGAGGATTATGTAATTCCGGGTGCTTTTGACCCGAATGTTGCACCGGCTGTTGCTGCTGCTGTTGCAAAGGCTGCTATGGATACAGGAGTCGCAAGAATCACGGTTGACCCTGAGGATGTACGCAAGGAAACCCTTGAGAGAACAAAGAAATTAAGAGAGCTTCTTAAGAAAATTGGCTGATAAAGAACGGTCTAAGCCTTCCTGGATTGTGTATTTATGCAACAGGAAGGCTTTTCTTATGTTATAACCAGGCAAATGATGTCTTCCTTTGGCAAAACTTGAATTAATGCGCTATAATGTTTATTTAGGGATGGTGATTAGACATAACATGGCACAGTTAAAGGAAAAGGTTTTATTATACAATTTCACGGATGATGAAGCTGTAAATAAGATAAAATCTATCTGCCGCAAAATGAATATAGAAAATCAGATTGTCCCTTTTGAAAACTGGAATCAAAAGATAGGTTTTCTTTTGGGCAGAAGAGGATTTCTGCCTGCAAAGGAAAATAGGGAAGATACCTTTTCTTTTTCGGATGAGGTGCTGATTTTCGCGCAGCTGAATGACAAACGACTGGATAAATTTTTATCCGGCATGAAACTCGAAAATGTTCCTATGATTAAATATAAAGCTGTTGTTACCCCGTTCAATATAATGTGGTCTCTGCGCCGGCTGTGTGAGACCATGCAGAAGGAACACGGGGCGGTTCGGGAAGGAAAGAATACGACGGATGAACAATAATAAAGATTCGACATTTGATACGGAAAAGATTTCTGCCCTGGCAGACGAAAAAACGCAGTATATGCCTGCAGTCCAGGAGTCGAAAAGCTCATTCCGTGAACTGCCTCAACAGAAAACGACTTTACCCGGCAATAAAAAACCATCTGATGATAGCAAAAAGCCTCAGTGGAAAAAATATTTGATGGTTATCGTATTGTTTTTCTTTTCTGTAATGTGCAGTTTTTTCCTGTTCGGATATTTCAATGACCGCCAGCAGATTAGCGAAAACGAACAACTGCGGCAAATTCAGTCAATGCGTGAGCAGGAAGCAGACATAAAGAAGAAAAAAGAAGCTCTCAGTAGAGAAAAAGAGAATCTTGAGATTGAAAAGAAAGCACTGGAGCAGCGCAAAAAGCAATTAGAAGCCGAAGCTGCCGGAGCGAAAAAACGAAATGATGAAATAAAAAAGAAATCAGATAATGCTTCCGCGATAGATAAGGTTTGGGATAAAGTAAGCGGAAAGGAAAAGAAGCGTCAGGAGGAGCAGAAGGAAAATACTACAACATATGAGAAAGCCCAAAATGAATTGCACGACGTTGAAAATGCATTGCGCCAGTCTGCGGAGATTATTCACGAAGTAAATGAAAAAGTACAGCAGCTGCAGGAAATGCAGGAACGCGTGGAAAAAATACAGGATGAGGCAACGGAGCTGTACGAGAGTAACGCAGGTATAATTTCCAAAGCACTGTATTACTTCAAAGAAATGACAAAGATTTTTGAGAGTTTTTCATCAGCAAATTAAACCCATACAGGAGGATAATATAAAGTGAAAAAAATAGCTGCACTGTTATTGCTTGTTACATTTTTGATTACGGGATGCGGAGCTTCAAACTCCGAAAAGAAGGCAGATACACGTTCGCAAAGTAAGAAACAGATTGTTATCGGTTTAATGCCTGATACGGATTCTATTCCGTTCATTATTGCCGAGAAGAACGGCTATTTTAAGGAAGAGGGCGTTGAGGTTACACTTATGCCCTTCAAAAGCGCAATGGACAGAGATGCTGCTATGCAGAGCGGAAACCTGGATGGTGCTGTATCTGACCTTCTGGCAGTCGCATTTGCAAAATCCGGTGGATTCGATGTATGCGTTACGTCCATGACAGACGGAAACTACCGTCTTGTCGCAGGTAAATCTGTTGATTTGGCAAACGGAGTCAGCGCACTTAAAGGCAAAGATGTCGCTGTATCGAAAAATACGATTATTGAGTATGTAACAGATCAGATACTGGCTAAAAACAATATGCCGGATACAGATATCGAAAAGGTTGTTATTCCTCAGATTCCACTTCGCCTTGAAATGCTGCAGAACGGAAAGCTGGCAGCAGCAACGCTTCCTGAACCAATGGCAAGCATTGCAATATTTCACGGCTGTAAGTTCGTAACGGATTCTGCAGAATTGGGAATTAATCCCGGCGTTATGATGTTCACCAAAACTGCGGTAAAGGACAAAAACAGTGAAATTGCAGCTGTTTACCGTGCTTATAACAAAGCTGTAGACTATTTGGCTTCTACGGACCGTGAAAAATATATTGACTTTATCATTGAGAAAAACGGATTCCCTTCCGAAGCAAAAAATGCTTTGAAGCTGCCGGCTTATCACAAAGCTGAACTTCCGAAGGAAAAGGATATCAGCGAATGTATGGATTGGCTGTACAGCAAGAAGCTTGTTTCAGATAAATATTCTTATCAGGATTTAGTGGTTAAGGGACTTTTTTAAATGATTACTATTTCTAATCTGTCTGCTTCATATCAGTCGGATGAAGGTCTGATTCCTGCTATTACGGATATTTCATGCGGTATAGATAAAGGGACGACATGTGCCGTAATTGGGCCGTCAGGCTCCGGCAAATCAACGTTCCTTCGCTGTATTGCAGGGCTTCAGAAAAACGGATACAACGGTAAAATTACTGTTAACGGTGAAGCCGTGAACCCACGTGAAATAAATATCGGTTTTATGCCGCAGCGGTTCGGTCTGCTTCCTTGGAAAACAGTAAAGGAAAACATTGAGCTGGGATGCAAAATAAAAAACATTCCGCTTGATTCTCGCAAAAAAACAGAAGAGTCTTTAATCAATGAACTTGGCCTGCAGGACAAACTCGAAAGATATCCGATGCAGTTATCCGGTGGAGAACAGCAGCGGGTGGGGCTTGCACGTGTCTTTTTGCTCCGGCCTGACATTTTATTGATGGACGAGCCATTTTCATCACTGGATGTTATAACAAGAGAATCCATTCAGAAGGTATTTCTCTCTCTTTGGAAGGAAGTTTCCGTGACAACCGTTTTTGTCACGCACTTTATCGAAGAGGCCGTTTTTCTGGGCCAGCAGATTATTGTGTTTTCAAAGCATCCCGGGAAAATTCTTTCTATCATTCAAAATCCGTTTTTTGGCCGCAAGGATATAGTACAGTCTGAAGAATATTTGAAATTCGTTTATAATCTGCGTCTGCTGTTAGAGAAGGAATTAAATGAATAACAAGGTAAATACATCGTTTTTATCATGCCTTGCAGGGTTTGTTATCATTTTAATCTGCTGGGAGATTTTTGCACTGATTGTAAATCTTCCAATCATTCCGCACCCTGTAAAGGTCTTTCAAAAATTGTATATGATTTTTGGAACCATGATTTCAGTACATCTGCTGCAGAGCCTTTACAGAATACTAACGGGGCTTGTGTGTGCGGTGCTTATAGGAGTTCCGCTTGGAATATGCATAGGATATTTTCCAAGGATTGAGCGCCTTTGCTCACCGCTTGTTTACCTGCTTTATCCGGTTCCTAAGGTCGCGCTGCTTCCGATTGTTATGCTATTGTTTGGAACCGGGGATGTCTCCAAGGTATTGATTATCTTTGCAATTATCATTTTCCAGATAGTATTGTCAATCCGCGACAGCATACATGAAATCTCCGAGGAGCTGTATTATCCGTTGAAATCTTTGGGGGCTTCGTTTAAGGACATATTTTTCGATATTTTATGGCCGGCATCGCTGCCAAGATTGCTGACGGCACTTCGTATCAGTACCGCAACCAGCATATCAGTTCTTTTCTTTACTGAAACCTTCGGAACGAAGTACGGTCTCGGCTATTTCATTATGGATGCCTGGCTCAGGGTTAACTACCTTGAAATGTACGCAGGAATCATAGTTCTGAGTCTGCTCGGACTGACTGTTTTCTGCATATTTGATTTGCTCGAAAAAACGTTTTGCTCGTGGAAATGAACGTAAAAAATCTCCATCCAACAGATATCTGCTGAATGGAGATTTTTTTAATCCTCATCTTCTTCGTCAATTTCATGTTTGGGCGTGTATTCCATAATGAACTGGTCAATACGCGCTCTGTCGAGTTTTGTTATTTTGAACGTAAAATCATTCCACTGGAACTTTTCGCCGACCTTCGGAATATATCCAAAGTCGGAAGTCAGGAAACCACCCATAGTCTGGTAGTGGTCTTTTTCTTCGTTAGGGAGTACTTCAATATCAAATTTATCCTTAAAATCATCAATATCGCACAGCCCGCTTATGCGCCATTTATTTTCCTCGATAAGAGATATGCCCGGAAGCTTATTATCATCCTGATCAAGCGTATTGCCGATAATTTCTTCGAGAATATCATTGAGAGTAATAAATCCTATGACACCGCCGTATTCATCCAGTACAACAGCCTCATGCACTCCGCTTTCCTGAAATTTTGCCATGACACGGAATGTTTCCATAGAGCGGGGGATAAGCAACGGCTTCTGCAGGTAATCTTCGATGTTAAGTGATTTTTTATCAATTGCAGCATTAAGCAAATCCTTCGCATAAATAATACCGCAAAAATCATCCAGGTTATTTCTTCCAACAGGGAAGACTATGTCAGGATTCTTTTGGATAAGCTTCAGGTTATACTCAGGCGTGTCCTCCAAATCCAGCCACAGCATCTGCGTACGTGGAGTCATCAAAGAGTATGCTGTTTGGTCGCTCATACGGAAAATATGGTCAACCATGTGCTGCTCTGTTTTTTCGAAGGTGCCGTCCTCTGTTCCTTGCTCAATTAAATCCTTTACCTCGTCCTCGGTGACCGTATCGTCAATCTGAGGATTTATTCCCACAAGCAGAAGCAGCCTGTCGGCCGTCCCGGACAGGAATTTTACAAATGGAGTAGAGAAACGCTCAAGATACTCCAGCAATGTGATATGGTCCAGTAAAACAGATTCAGGATTCTGCAGCGCAATCTTTTTAGGCAGAAATTCTCCGAGTATGATACTAAAAAATGTCGTAACTGCGATACATAAGCCTACCGAAAGACAGAAGGAATATTGTATATTAATCAACGGCGAAATAATCGGGGCAATCTTTACGCCCAGAATAACACCTGTAACAATACCGGTCAGCGTAATGCCTATCTGCACGACAGTCAGCAGAGTACCGGGATTATCAAGAATATCCAGTGCTTTGCGGGCAGAAGCATAGCCCTCGTCAAGCAATCTGTCCAACTGGCTCTTGCTGCTCTCGTTTATAGCTGTCTCAATAAGAACCAAAACACCGTTGATGATAACGCAGATTAAGACAAAGAAAATTCCAAATCCTAGTTCATAGGGATTCAATATTCCAACACAACCTTTTATAAAATTTTTTCCTATTATTATAGCATGTTTTTTGGATTCTATATCATGTTTTTCAGTGATGAAGTGATTTTTCCCAAAATTTTGCGATCTCTAGAGAAAGTTTTGTCTTTGGCAAAACTTGAATAAAGGCGTTATAACTCGGCAGACTATGTTCTGCCTCGTTGAAATGCCACAGAGGAAAGTTTGCCCATAGCAAACTTCGATTAAAGGCATTATAATAGAATTAGTGTTATATTTGTTCATAATGATTAAAAACTAAGGAGTGTATTGCAGGCATGCAGGATGCAGATAATATTATAAAACAGATTCCTGTGATTCAGTGGTTTCCGGGACACATGCAGAAGACCCGAAAGCTGATACAGGAAAATTTGAAGCTTGTTGATGTAGTTGTTGAGCTGGTTGACGCACGGGTACCTGTTTCAAGCAGGAATCCGTGGTTTCAGGAGATTTTGAAATCCAAGCCCCATATCATCGCACTGAATAAGGCTGATTTGGCTGACAGTAGACAGCTGAAGGATTGGATAAAATGGTTCAAGGATAACGGAACACCTGCTGTTTCTTTGAATTCTGTGACGGGACAGGGGATTCGTGAGCTTGTGCAGCTGACAGCCAATGCTTCAAAGAAAAAGGATGCCATGTACGAGAAAAAGGGCGCTTTTGTACGTGCTACCCGAGCTATGATTCTCGGAATTCCGAATGTAGGAAAGTCTTCTTTGATTAATCGTCTCGCAGGCAAGGCACGGGCGAAGGTAGAGAATCGTCCGGGTGTTACCCGTGACAAGCAGTGGATTCGTCTGCGTAAGGATTTGGATTTGCTGGATACTCCGGGCGTATTGTGGCCTAAGTTTGAGGATCCTTCTGTGGGTTTGAAGCTTGCATGGATTGGTTCTATAAATGATGATGTGTACGATACTGAATCTGCAGTACTAATTTTGCTTGAATGGCTTCGAAACAATTATAAAATCGCCCTAAGTAAACGATATAATATTGAGGCCG